>CAZUDU010000009.1:3801-16685 GCA_964619455.1 uncultured Faecalibacterium sp. | reverse complement strand
TTGACCCCGTTCTGCACCAGAAAACCTGCCAGCGCACCGTGACCGCTGCCGTTGGTGTCCACGACCTGAGAAGCGACCACAGTGTGATCCACGACCTCATACAGCTTGAACTGTGCGGTGTGACCAAAATGCTGGAAGATCTGACCGTTCTCGTAAGTGACTGCGATTTTCATGACGGAATTCTCCTTTTTGTTACAGGTTTTATATGATTATAACATACAGCGCTCCAAAAGACCAGAGGGGGCGGGCCAAACAGCGCGGCTGACCTGCTGTTTGGCAGAGCAGTTGGGGAAGAAAAAGCGGGGGAATAGAAAAATCCACTTTATGGGACTTTTCTTCTGGCATACTATGATTGCAGATAAGAAATACCACAAAAAACGGAGGAAAACAATATGACACATGAGCGCGGTTCGGGAAAAGACAATTGCGACTGCGGCTGCCATGAGCACGGCACCAGGAATACTTATGTATATATGCCAAGCTCGGTCCATTATGGTCCGCCGTGCCAGATCACAGGCTCGGAGATCAACTGGATGTGTGTGCTGGTCGTTTGGGCGATCGTAGCGTATGCGCTTTATGGCGGCGGGATCGGAGCTTTGGAGAGTGTTCTGCTGGCACCCTTTGCGATGCTGGCGCTGGTTGCTGCGCTGATCGCGGCAGTGGGAATCGTAATTTGGCTGGTTTGCACGATTACAAAAGCGCTCCGCCGCCCGCGAAAGGGGATCCGGCTGAGTGAGGACCCCTACGACTACCTCTATGCGGGCAAGAAACAGAAACCGAAGACGAAGTGGAGCGAAGCCGGGTTTGCACTGTTCCTGACGACCGCGATGGTTCTTTGCATTCTGATCGACCGCGTCTATTTCTAAAAGAACACAAAAAATGCCAGACCGTTCCGCGGAACGGTCTGGCGTTTTGGTTATTCGAAGTTTGGGTGCCATTCTTCCCGGATGCCGATATCAGTGCAGAGGATCCGGCCGCACAGCGGAGCAGACTGCGCTGCAAAATGCAGCGGCTTGTACCGGTCAAAGGTCACGGTCAGATCAGCAGAAGCGCAGCCATCGGCAGGCTCGCCGGTGTCGGTGTTGATGCCGCTGGGCAGATCGACTGCCAGCACAAAAGCACCGGCGGCGCGCTGGCGGCAAATCAGCTCACACGCCTGTGCTCCGGCGGGGCGCAATGCACCGTGGAAGCCGGTGCCGTACAGCGCATCCACAACGGCATCAAACGGCTCTGTGCTCAGTGGTGCGGCATCGGTCACGACCCGGACGGGCAGTGCGTGCAGCCGTGCAAAGTTCGTGATGGCATCCGGCGTTTTCGGCTCACCCTCGGCAAGCAGCACGGTCACAGTCCAGCCGTCCTGCGCGGCAGCCCGCGCAATGACAAAGCCATCGCCGCCGTTATTGCCTTTGCCGCAGACGACCAGCAGCGCCCCGGCAGCCGGTGCGTGCTCTTGCAGAGCGGCATAGGCGGAAAGCCCGGCATTTTCCATCATTTCCAGATAGGAAAGCCCGTGGTCATTGGCAGAGCGTTCGATCTCCTTCATCTGGGCGGCGGTCACGATGCGTGATTCCATAGCAGATCCATCCTTTGCGTTTTTGTCCAGTATAGCGCGTTTGGCGGGCAGAGGCAAGCCGCTCTTTGCCCCAAAGACCAAAGCCCCCGCCGGCATTCCAGAAGGAACAGCCCGGCGGGGGCTTTGGTATATCAGAAGGAGTGACTTATGCTTTTTCAGATGCGGCGGCGGTGCGCTTATTGATCTTATACTGGTTGTACAGCGAATAGATGATGACGAGCAGAGAGACCGCTGCAAATACCATTGCGATGGGGGAGGTGGTGATGGCGAAGAAGTTGCCGCGCTGGATGTTCATGTAGCGGACAAAGTTCTTTTCGCACATGGGTCCGAGGATGAGCGCCAGCAGGATGGGGCTGAGCGGGAACTCGTACTTGTTCATCAGCCAGCCGATGATGCCGAAGGCAACGCAGACACCCACATCGAACGCGTTCTTGTTGATGGAGTAAGCGCCCAGCAGCGAGACGACCAGAATGATGGGGTAGAGCATCTTCTTTTCGACCGAGACGATCTTGGCAAAGAAGCGCACGCCCAGGCAGCCGACGATCAGCATGCAAAGGTTTGCCAGCATCAGAGCAGCGAACACGCGGTAAACGGTGGGCAGCTCGGTGACGTACATCATAGGACCGGGGGTGATGCCCTTCATGATGAAGGCGCCCAGCAGGATGGCGGTGACCGAGTCACCGGGAACGCCCAGACTCAGCAGCGGGATCATTGCACCGCCGGAGCAGCCGTTGTTGGCAGATTCGGTCGCGGCAACGCCCTGCGGGATGCCGGTGCCGTACAGCTCAGGGTGCTTGCTGGCGGATTTGCTTGCACCGTAGGAAACGAACACGGCGATATCGCCGCCCGCGCCGGGGATGGCGCCGATAAAGGTACCGATCAGACCGCCGGAGAGGATGTTGGGCCAGATCTGCTTGATGGTCTGCCAGTCGGGCAGAACATTCGTGATCTTTTCCTTGGACGTTTCTTCCTGTTCTTCGCCGCGGATGATGCGCTCCACACCGGCGATGACCTCAGAGACAGCGAACAGACCGATCAGGGTGGGGATGAACTGGAAACCGTCCAGCAGACCCGTCTGCTTGGTAGTGATGAAACGGGGGATGCCGTTGGTGGGGTCCAGACCGACCGTGCACATCAGCATGCCGAAGAAGGCACTGATCAGACCCTTTGCTACCGATTTGCCCGAAATGGCAACGATGACCGACAGACCGAACACGGCCAGCATGAACATCTCGCCGGGACCAAAGCTCATTGCCATGTCCGCGATGAACGGGGAAAGGAAGGTCATGACCAGTGCACCGATGACGCCGCCGCAGAAGGATGAGAACATCGCGACCGAAAGCGCACGCCCTGCCTGGCCTTTCTGGCACATGGGGTAGCCGTCCAGCAGAGTTGCCGCCGCAGCGGGGGTGCCGGGGGCGTGGATCAGGATGGCGGAGATGGAGCCGCCGTACATGCCGCCGCAGTAGATGCCCAGCAGCAGACCAATGGACGGGATCAGATCCATGCCGAAGGAGAAGGGGATCAGCAGAGCAACACCCATCGTAGCGGTCATGCCGGGGATCGCACCCAGCAGAACGCCGCCGAGCGCACCGATGAAGGTCATCAGGATGACTTCAGGGTTGCTCCAGACCATTGCATAACTGGAAAGAAGCAGATTAAAATCCATAAACTCTTCCTCCTTAAATCATGTCCACGAGGTCGCGCAGGAAGTTCAGCGGACCCATCGGGATATTGACGGTCAGGACTTTGTAGAACACCAGCCACATCAGCAGCGGCACCAGCACCGACACCAGCACCATCTGTTTCCAGTTGCGCTTGCCGATGAGGTACATGATGACCACCGAGATGACGATGGAACACAGGATGTAACCCGCGCTCTTGAACAGCGCCACATAGAGGATGCACAGCGCCATGACGAGGTAGGCGGCGGCAACGCCCTTATCCTTGAGCGGGTTCAGGGTGCCGACCGGCTGTGCGAGCGGGTCGCTCTCCTTCAGGGTGCCGAACAGCTTGAACAGCGACTGTACCAGCAGGATCACCGAGAAGATGAGCTGACCAATGATCATGACCCGGGGGAAGGTGGAAGCCTGCACATAGGAGTTTGCCACTTCCGGGAAATTGCCGGTCTGGAACCATGCCCAGACGCCGATCGCCAGAAAGACGATAGAGCCGACAAGGTTCGAGAAGGCGAGGGTCTTCATATTTTCTTTTTTCAAAAGAGAAGCCTCCTTTCAAGAAAAAGGGGGCAGGCACCAAAACCTGCCTGCCCCCGAACCAAAGCGAAGGGAATTTGTGCCCGAAGATTACAGACCAACAGCGTCCATCGCGGCGGCAACATCCGTAGCAGCCTGCTTCAGATAGTCAGCATAGCCCTGAGCGTCCAGATAGGCAATGGTCTGACCATTGTTGTTCATGAAAGTAACGAAGTCCTCGTCTGCGATCGCAGCAGCGCAAGCTTCCTGCAGGCGGGTCATGATGGCTTCATCCACGCCCTTGGGCGCTGCCATGCCGCGCTGGGTGTAGTAAGCGATGTCGTAGCCCTGTTCCTTGCAGGTGGGAACATCGGGGAAGACGGGGTTGCGCTCAGCATCCATAACGCCCAGGCAGATCAGGTCGCCGGACTCGATAAAGCTGCGAGCCTCTGCCAGAGAGACGGTCACGCCCTGAATGAAGCCGCCAGCGGCGTTCTGAACAGCCGTTGCTGCGCCTTCCTGATAGGTGATCATCTGGATGTCGATGCCGGTGGCGCTCATCAGGTAGCCGCCTGCGATGTGCCAGACCGATGCGTTGGAAGAGCCGCCCATCTGCACTTCACCGGGGTGAGCCTTGCAGTAGTCGATAAAGCCCTTCAGATCCTTGATGCCGTTAGCGTCTGCCCACTTTGCGCCGACCGTGATGGCAGCAGCGTCGGTGTTGACACGGCACAGGGGAGCGTAGTTCTCCCAGGTCAGGTCACTGGTGCCCAGCTTCTTGTAGGTTGCCAGCTCAAAGGTGATCATGCCGATGGTGTAGCCGTCTGCAGATGCGTCTGCAATCGCCTGATGGCCCAGAATGCCGCCGCCGCCGGTCTGGTTGTCAACGGTCAGGGTCACGCCGAGGTTCTTGCCCATTGCTTCACAGAAAGCACGCAGGCAGGAGTCGGTGCCGCCGCCAGCACCCCACGGGCAGATGACAGAGATGCCCTTCTTGGGGTAGCTGCTGCCGCCAGAAGAACCGCCGCAGGCGCTCAGAACACCAGCGGCACCCACAGCAGCGGATGCGGTCAGGAACTCACGACGAGAGATCTTTTTCATAGCAGTTGAAACCTCCGATATATTTTTCCGATCGTGTAATATCCGGTACGGCAAAAACGGGTATGATGCTGTTCCGTACAGCCCATTCTGCCGCCATTGCGGATGATTCTGTAATTAAGGATAACGCAGTTTTGGCAAAGAAGCAATTGGAAATAGATCTAAAAAAGTTCACAAATATTTGTCGTATTGAATAAAAAGAGAGGCTTATTTCTATGAAAAACTAACTTATATATCAGAAAGTCGACAAAGGTTTGGTAAGGGTGCGGTAAAGAAAACTTTACGCAAAAGCAAAGACCCGCATCGTGCGGATGTGCACGATGCGGGTCCAAAGCTTCTTTTCAGAAAAACAAAGAAAGGATCACTTCTGATTCTTCATGTAGATGTGGTGGGGCAGACCTGCAATGTACAGCGGGGTCAGCTCTGCCTGGATCAGAGGACGAGCGTAGGCAAGGAACTCGTCAGTCATCTGGGTGTGGTTCTCATTCATCCAGCTCAGCGGCACCTTCTTTTCAAGGTTTGCAACATCGCTGATGGGGTGCAGTTCGGTGGTGCACTGGTAGGGGTTGTTGGAGATGCGCTTCAGTGCGACCATCTGCCCGGTCACGCCCTCGAACGCTGCCTTTGCCGCAGCACCGCCGACCTGATAAGCCTCGGTGATGTCGGTGCGGCTGGTCAGGTGGCCGGCGCAGCGCTGCAGGGTGGAAAGCTCGATGCAGCGGGTCTTGGTGTCCAGATTGCGGGCGACCACGTTTGCCAGGAAGCGTGCGGTGCCGGTCAGCGCCTTGTGGCCGAATGCGTCCACAGCGTGTACGTCATCGCTCAGCTCACAGACATAGCGGCCATCCTCCAGCTTGACGCCTTCCGAAACGGCGATCACGATGCTGGGCTTGGTTTCCTGCATGACACGGACCTTTTCCACAAAGCGGTCTACATTGAAGGGGACTTCGGGCAGGCAGATCATGTCCACGCCCTCGCAGTCGTCGCTCTTTGCCAGCGCAGCGGCAGCGGTCAGCCAGCCTGCGTTGCGGCCCATGATCTCGACCACGGTGACGTACTTGGTGCCGTAAACGGTCGCGTCACGGATGATCTCTTTCATCACGACGCCGATGTACTTGGCAGCAGAGCCGTAGCCGGGGGTGTGGTCGGTCACCATCAGGTCGTTGTCGATGGTCTTGGGCACGCCCATGAAGCGGATGTCGCTCTCGATGCGTGCGCCGTACTCAGCCAGCTTGCCGATGGTGTCCATCGAGTCGTTGCCGCCGATGTAGAAGAAGTAGCCGATGTCCAGCTTCTCCAGAATGGCGAACAGCTTCTTGTAAACTGCCTCATCGGTATGCCAGTCGGGCAGCTTGTAGCGGCAGCTCCCCAAAAAGCTGGACGGGGTGCGCTTGAGCAGCTCGATGTCCAGATCGTCCTTCAGCATGGTGGACAGATCGACCACGCGCTCCTCCAAAAGACCGGCAACACCGTTGCACATACCATAGACGATCTCGGCGCCGCGGTTCTTGCAGCTCTCAAAAACGCCTGCGAGGCTCGCGTTGATGACCGAAGTGGGGCCGCCGGACTGACCTACGATTGCATTCTTACCCATAATGATTTCTCCTTTTTGTTTTTTCTGTTTCGGCTTTATTCTATATAACGTGCAGGAGCACGAAAACAGACGCGGATGGTGCGGGGAACTTACAGACGGATGTGGCGCGGGGTGCCGTTGACGTACACCGGGGTCACCTCGTCCAGAATGAGCGGGCGCGCATACTCCTCAAAGGCCGCGGTGACCTGCATCCCGTCCGGGGCGATCCACTCCAGCGGGACCTTCTTTTCAAAGTTTGCGACCTTGTGCACATCCACCGATTCGGTGGTGCACTGGTACGGATAGGTGGAGATCTTCTTCAGCGCGATCATCTTACCGGTCTCGCCGGCAAAGGCTGCTGCGGCTGCGGCACCGCCCACGGCATACGCCTCGTTGACGTCGGTGCGGCTTGCCAGATGGCTGGCACAGCGCTGCAAGGTGGAAAATTCGATGGCGCGGCTCTTGCAGTTCAGCTTATCGTGGATCAGATCCGACAGATAACGGCTGGTGCCGCTCAGGATCGCCTTGTGGCCGAACGCATCCAGCTGCCCGGCGGTGGAGACCAGATCGCACAGATAGGTGCCGTCGGCGGTCTTGACGCCCTCGCTCGCCGCGATGATGACGTTGGACTTGGTGCGCTGGAGCTCATCGACCCTGGCAAGGAATTTCTCCTGCTCAAAGGGGACCTCCGGCAGCAGGATCAGATCCGGGCCGTCGCAGTCTTCGCCGGCAGCGAGGCAAGCGGCACCCGTCAGCCAGCCGGCGTGGCGGCCCATGATCTCGGCGACCGTCACGCTGCGGATGTTGTACACCGAGGAATCCCGGATGACCTCTTTCAGGATGGTCGCAATGTACTTTGCAGCGGAGCCGTAGCCGGGGGTGTGGTCGGTCAGGCACAGATCGTTGTCGATGGTCTTGGGCACGCCGATAAAGCGCACCGGGCTGCTGACCCGCTCACCATAGCGGGAGAGCTTGGCGATGGTGTCCATCGAGTCGTTGCCGCCAATGTAGAACACGGCGGAGATGTCATACTTGTCAAACAAGGTGAACAGCTTGACGAACGGGGTGGAATCCACATCCGGATCCGGCAGCTTGTAGCGGCAGCTGCCCAGATAGCTGGACGGGGTGCGCTTGAGCAGTTCAATGCTCATGCGGTCGTCCAGCAGCAGATCCAGCTCGAGCAGCTCTTCCTTAAGCAGACCCTCGATGCCGTACTTCATGCCGTAGACCTTGTTCGCCCCCAGACTGCGGGCGGCCTTATAGACGCCGGCCAGACTGGAGTTGATCACGGCAGTGGGGCCGCCGCTTTGTCCGATGATCACGTTTTTGATCATGTAAACCTCCTTATATCGTTTATTTCCCTGCGTTGCAGGCGGGGGTGCTGTGTTTCCGCACCGCTCGTGTCAAAGGGTCTGCTTGCCCTGCACTGCGCACAGACCAAAGCGGAAAACAAAACAAAGCACAACTGCAACAAAAAAGTTGCAGCATTTGGGAACGCTTTTTTATAAAATGCGAAAACCGCCTGCAACCTTATTGTAACGGTTTTATCTGTTGTATGCAAGACCCAATTGGTTGCACAGGCAAAAATTTTATGATAAAATGGAGTGACATCCGTACAGCATGGCGCAGGGGCGCTTTTGCGGTGCGGCGATCTTTTCAGAAAGCTGGAACGAAATCATGGGTATTTCTCACGCATATCACGCTTCTTCCCGCGGCAGGCGGCGCAGCGGCGTTGGCAGTAAGCTGCGCCTGCTGGGTGCAGTGGCCGCGATCCTGGTGCTGGCATACGCCATCACGGCGATTTTGGAAAGCGGCAAACAGGCACAGCAGGAGCCTGTGCCGGAGATCAATGCCAGCGGCATTGCACAGAACATCTTAGCACCGCTGCCGATGCAGCAGGAGGCTGCGAACGAAGGAAACGCAGAGGATGCTGCGTCTCCGTTTGAGCTGGAGCGGTTTGGTCCGGCGCGCCAGAGCGCGGGGGCGTATACCATTAAAGCATACAACAGCGAGGTCATCCGCCAGCCAAGCTGTGGGCAGGTGGATCTGAACTATTTCTCGGATGCGGCATTTCTGGGCGACAGCCTGACGGTCGGCTTCTCGGATTACAACATCAATCTGGGCGGTGCGCTCATCTGTGCCTATGCAGGCGCCAGCCCGGAGACGGTCGTGAACCGTACTACGGTCAAAAGTGACATCCGCGGCAAGGAGGTCGTGCTGGACGTGCTGAACGAGGCGCAGCCCAAAAAGCTGTATGTCCTGCTGGGAACCAACACCCTGACGACTCTCGGTGCCTCGGAGCGGTTCCTTGCGTACTATGCGCAGATGCTGGATGCGCTGCGCCAGACGCTGGGCGAGGACTGCGTGATCTATGTGCAGTCCATCCCGCCGGTGCGCCCGGCGGCGGCAGCCGAAAAGCCGGGTCTTGCCAGCGATGTGCTGCGTGAGGTCAACGACCGGCTCGCCAAGCTTGCAGACGAAAAAGGCTGCGTCTATCTGGACCTTTGGGAAGCGCTGGCAGACGGCGAGGGCAACCTGAAGGAGATGGTCTCTGCACCGGACGGCATCCACCTGTCGGCGGGCAACGGCTACGGCGCATGGGTCACCTACCTGCGCAATCACGCCGCATATTCTGCGGACAACTCGTGGACGCTGGGCAGCGTTTACAGTGAACAGTAAAAATCAGGACAAGAAAAGGGACCCCGGCAGCATCGGCTGCCGGGGTCCCTTTTCTTGTGAAAGATCAGATCTCGTACCACTTGATCTCGTTGGCATCCAGATGCAGTGCAAAGCTGTTGCCATCGGTGGTATAAACGATGGTGTCCTGCGGCTCGTAGGTGTTGTTCACGACGCAGTACTTGCCGTTCTTGACATAGGCGTGGACTTCCACGTTGTAGTTGGAGCTGAACCAGGTGTGCAGCTCGTCCTCTGCGTGGGCACTCCACAGGATCGCACGGTAGAGGGTGCGGCTGTTGGCAAAGCTGTACGGAACGCCGCTGATATACACGGCGCGTCCCTCACCAAAGTTGTGGACTGCCATCTGCACCTCCTTGTCGCGCTGGACAAGGATCTCGGTGTCCGGCAGTGCATAGATGCTCTTCTGTCCCTCGCCAAAGTCGATGGGGGACTGCGCATCCTTCAGGATGAAGTGATCGGGATGCTCCTCCCAGTTGTACTTGTCGTAGTTGAGGGTCAGGCCGGTCTCTTTCTCCACGCCCAGCACGCTTGCCATCTGGAGGAAGTGGCCCTGATACTGGTGACCGGACGGCTCGCCCACGCCGATGAAGCCGCCGCCGTTCCAGACGAAGCGGCGGATGGCGGAGCTGATGGCGGGGTCTTCCCACCAGATGCCGCCGGTGTGTGCGGTATCGGCATCGCCCACGTTGATCACAACATCGATGTCATCCAGCAGGCTGGGGTCGTTCTTGATGTCCTCAAAGCTGATGAACTTGACATCGAAGGGCGCACCGGACAGCATCTCGATCACGCCGGAATAGCTGTAATTCTTCTTGTAGTAGAGGGCATGGTGCACCATATGGCAGCCCCATGCACGCATCTTGCCCCAACAGTTGAGCACGGCGACCTTTTTGACGCAGTAGGGGGTGGTGCCCTTGATGTTCTCGTACAGCTCGCGGAACTCGTTGCAGACGCTCTCCACATAGTCCACGAACTCCGGGAACTGGAGCGCCAGCTTCAGGTAGCCGCCGTAGCCGATGCGGTCGATGGGCTTGCGCAGGATCGCACGGCGGGCAGTGACCCAGTTCTCTTTCGCCTCGCGCACGGGGTCGCCGCCCTCGTGGAAGGTATCCGGGAAGAAATACGGCAGAAAACGCCCCTCAGTGTACTTCACGCCCTCAATGTCCGAGATCAGGCGCAGGGTGGAGCCGTTGCCCACGCTGCCGACCACGGCATCCAGACCGATGCTCTTGAACTCCGGCATGAACGGCTCGGTGCCGATCCAGTGGTCACCGAGGAACATCATGGCTTCGCACCCGCACTCGTGGGTGATGTCTACCATTTCCTTTGCCAGCTTGGCGACCTCGCGGCGCTGGAATGCCTGGAAATCCCGGTATTCCTTGCTGGGTACACGGTACTGGTTGTTGTAGTAGCCCTGATCGATGATGTACTCCGGGCGGAATTTGTAGCCGACCTCCTGCTCGAACTGCTCCAGAATGTAGGGGCTGACCGAGGCGGAGTAGCCGTACCAGTCCACGAACTTCTCCCGCTTCAGCTCATCGAAGATCAGGGTGAACTGGTGGAAGAAGGTGGTATAGCGGATGACGTTGACATAAGGATGCTCTTTGATAAAGGTGCGCAGACGCTCCATGCTGTAAGCGTGGGTCTTGGGCTGGCGCACGTCAAAGGTGATCTGGTGCTCCACGCCCTTCCAGTCGTTGGTGGTGGCGTTGTACATGTGCACCGGGTCCCAGATGAGATATGCCAGAAAACTGACCGTATACTCGTGGAACGGCTCGGCCTGCACGGTCACGCTGCAATCTGCGTAGCTCCAGCGGTCGGTGGGGACGACCTGACCGGTGGTGCGATCCATGACCTCCCACCAGCGGGTGATGTCATCGCGGGTGTTCACCTCCATCAGCTCGGGGCTGATGCCCTGCATCAGAGGGATGGTAACGGTATCGCTGTGGGCGGTATAGAAACCGGTCATGATGTAGCACTGCTGCACCTCGTCCGGGTTTGCCTTTGCCCATGCGTTGTCCTTGCGGGTGGTGTAGTAGGTGGAGTAGATCTTGGCATCGGCGTCCTTCAACTCCTGCGGAAAATCGGTGCCGTCACAGTCACGGATGGCATCCGCGCCCCACTTTTTCAAGATCTCCAGTGTTTCGGGCACAACATCCAGATCGGTCGGGATGGTCACACGCCCTCTTTTTTTGATATCGTCCATGGAAATGCTCCTTTTCTTACAAGCTCCGCATGCAGAGTCAGTCCTGATAGGCTGCGTTGTAGATCGCCAGCACCGCCAGAAGCAGTGCAACGCCAACCAGCATGATGCCAAGACCTTTCAATTGCCCGGTCATTCTCCAGCCTGCGATGAGCAGCACCATTGCCAGCACAAAAAAGACCAGCATGAGAATGACGCGCAGGGTGGTGTGTTCTTTCCAGAATTTCATTGCTCGTCACCTTAACCTTTCAGTCCGCCGACCGTCATGCCCTGCGTCAGCTGCTTTTGTACGCAGATGTACAGGATCAGGGTGGGCAGCATGACCAGCACAAGACCGGCGTACATCGTGCCATACTGTGCGGCGCTCTGCTGTGCCTGCATCAGGTTGAGCAGACCGACCGGCAGCGTGCGGGACGCCTTGGTGGAGCTCATCAGGGTCATGGAAATGATGTATTCGTTCCAGAACGAGAGGAAGTTGAACAGAATGATGGTGATGATGGACGGCTTTGCCATGGGGAAGATGACCCGTACCATCGTGGAGAAGTAGCTGGCGCCGTCGATGTAGGCGGCTTCTTCAAAGTCGTGCGGCAGAGTGGCGAAGTAGCCGGACAGCAGATAAATGGTAAAGGGCAATGCAGTCGCCGCATAAACGACCGCCAGCACGACCAGATTGTTGAGCAGGAAACCGCTGCCAAAGTGTGCCTTGAGCCATACGTCACCGTCACGCAGCATCAGGAAGATGGGCACGACGATATAGTTGACGTTGATGAACAGGCCTGCCATGAACAGGGTGTTGAGCAGCTTGCGCCCGCGGAAGCGGAAGCGGGACAGGCAGTAGGCGGCGGGCAGCGCGATCACCAGCAGAAGTACCAGTGCCAGCGCGGTGACAAAGACCGAGTTGAGCATATATTCGCCCATCTTTGCACCGTTCCACGCATTGACGAAGTTCTGCCAGTAGAACCCGGCGGGCAGTGCCCAGGGATTGCTGTAGAACTCTGAGTTCTGCTTGATGGACGCCATAAAGACCCATGCCACCGGCACGATGATAGTCACAGCCAGCACGATCAGCACAAAATAAATGAAGAATTTATACAGCCGCTCGGTGGACTGGGAGGAATTCTTTTCTGTTGTTTTTTCCATGATCTTCCCTCCTTAGAATTCCAGCGTGTCGCGGCTGGTCGCTTTGTTCACGCAGGCGGACAGCGCAAACGAGAATACAAAGATCACAACGCCGATCGCCATGCTGTAACCGTACAGACCGGCATCCTTCTGGCTGTACATGTAGTTCAGTGCAACATCCGAAGCGCCGTTGGGACCGCCGCTGGTCATTGCCTTGACGAACAGGAACGCCATGTTGATGGTCGAGATGATGAAGAAGGTCAGGGTGGTGCGGATGTTGGTCCAGATCAGGGGAATGGTGATCTTGAAGAACTGGGTCAGCCGCCCGGCGCCATCAAGATTGGCGCTCTCATACAGGCTCGCCGGCACCGAGGACATGGATGCCATGTACATGACCATGTAGTAGCCGACCGCCTGCCAGACCAT
>CAZUDU010000009.1:0-3701 GCA_964619455.1 uncultured Faecalibacterium sp. | reverse complement strand
GAAAAACAAGATGGTCGCCGGTGCTACGCACAAAAACAGGAACCATTTGCGGCTTTTGTCGGATTTCATAGCAAAACCGCTCCTTTCAATAATAAAGCGGGGGCGGTGTACACCGCCCCCGCTGGGCAGGGCTGTAAAAACTTAGTCGATCAGGTTTGCACGCATCTGGTCGCTTGCTGCCTTGACGTCAGCGATCCACTGCTCCTCGGTCAGGCTGCCGGAAACCAGAGAGTTGACAGGCTCCTGGAACACAGTGTAGGTCTCGACGCCCGGGATCGCAGTGAAGGCTGCAAAGTTACCCATAGCTGCCTTAGCACCGTTGTCGTAGATGGAGTAGAACATCTTGTTGTCGCCTTCCAGCATGTCAGCAATGCCGAGCACGGGCTGGATGGCGCTTGCCTCAGCAAACAGCTTGCAGGCGGTATCGCTGTACAGGAATGCAACGAACTGCTTTGCAGCGTCCAGATGCTCTGCACCGGCGGGGATCCAAGCCTGCTCGAACCAGGTGTAGCTGTAAGCGTCGCCGCCTTCCTTGACAGCGGGCAGAGCGGTCATGCCCCACTCAAAGCCGTCTGCACGGGGAGCTTCTGCCATCTCAGCAACGATCCAGGTGCCGTTGGGCATGAACAGAGCCTTGTTGTCCAGAACGAGCTGCTGGTTCTGGGTGAAGTCCTGATTGTTTGCCTGAGCCGGGGTGATGGGGTTGGTGTAGGAAGCCAGCTTTGCGATGATATCAAAGCAGGTCTTTGCTTCGGGGGTATCCCAGATGCCCTCTGCATAGTGGGTAGCCTTCTCGAAGAACTCGGGGCCGCCTGCTGCGTACATCAGAGCGTACAGGAATGCGTCAAAGTAACCAGCGGTGGGGTAGGTGAACAGGTAGGTGCCTGCTGCGGCAGCCTTGTCGCCCAGCTCCCACATCTCGTCCCAGGTCTTGGGAACTTCCCAGCCCATGTCCTTCAGGTAGCCTGCGTTGTAGAACAGACCGCAGGGGCTGTAGAACATGGGAGCGAGGTAGGTCTTGCCATCGCCGTAGGGGTTGGTCAGAGAAGTATCGGTGAAGCCGCCGGCGATCTTCTCGCTGACTTTCTTGTTTTCACCGGGAACGGTCATGCTCAGCACGTCGGTGATGTCAGCGATCAGGTTGCCCTTGATGAACTGCTCGGTCAGGCCAGCCTCACGGCCGGTTGCCAGATGGATCACATCGGGGTAATCGCCGCCCTGCATGGAGGGACCGATGACGTCTTCCAGATTCTTATCGGTGGTCAGATCGACCTTGATGCCGGTCTCAGCGGTAAAGGCATCGGCGACCTTCTGCCACATCTCAGAGCCGTAAGCGGTCTCGATGGCTGCGACCTTGATGGTCACTTCGGGAGCAGCGGTAGAAGCAGCAGCGGAAGAAGAGGGCGCTGCGCCGGAATTAGCAGCAGTAGAAGAGCTTGCGGAACCGCCGCAGGCAGCCAGACCCAGAGCAGCAGCACCAACGCCAGCGACCTTGAGGAAGTTACGACGAGAAATACGTTTCATAAATTTGTCCTCCATTTATGATGTTCCGTTCAAAAACACAGCCGGGGCAGACAGGCTCCGCCCGCAGTGGCTGTGATCGTTTCTGAATTCAATATAGTGGATTTCACAAATGTCCACAAGGGGTTTCTTGTCTCGTTTTTTAGAAATCTTGCTTTCTGAAATATACATCCAGCAAAATCACTAAAGGATGCTGAGCTGCTTGTACAATATGCTGAAAATAGGACGAATGCAAAGCCGTTTTTGCCCTTTTGTGGGTAAAAGTGCAAAAATGACTGCGAAAGTGGGGCTTGAAAATTGGAAAAAGGTTTTCTATAATAGAGAAAAATCGCGCGCTGAAACGCAAGGAAGTCAAAGCGGGATGTACGCGGGAATTTTAAAATTTTGCTCTTGAATTTAGTTTTTTTGTGCTTTCTTCAAAAGGAGAACGGGTCTATGAGTACCGAACGGTTTGACATCCGCCATGCGCCTGCCCCGCGGGAGTCCTTCCGCCTGCTCTATATCAGCAAAAGCCGGTTTGGCGGCGACTGGAACAGCACGGCGCATACCCATTCCTGTACCGAGCTGTTTTACTGCCTGAAAGGCGAGGGGCAGTTTTACCTGAGCGGCAAGCTGTATCCGGTCAAGCCGGATGATATGGTCATCGTCAATCCGCAGGTGGAGCACACCGAGCTGAGCCTCAATGCATCGCCGCTGGAGTACATCGTGCTGGGTGTGTCGGGCATTGAGATCCTGTTTGGTACGCGGGATTCCTCCTATGCCATCTTCAACTGCCGTGAGAACCGCGAGCGGATGAGCACCCTGCTGCACATGCTGCTGGGTGAAGCGGACCGCAGTCTGGACGGCTGCGAGACGGTTTGTCAGGATCTGCTGGAGGTGCTGCTGATCTGGCTGGTGCGATGCACCACCCTGTCGCTTCAGTTGGAAGAGACCCCGCGCGCAGACAACCGGGAATGCGCAGTCGTCAAGCGTTATCTGGACACCAACTACCGGGAAGAGATCTCGCTGGACAAGCTTGCAGAGGTCGCGCACCTGAACAAGTTCTATCTGGCGCATACCTTCCAGAAGGAATACGGCATCTCACCCATGAGCTATCTGAACCACCGGCGCATTGAAGAAAGCAAGTATCTTCTGAGCAACACGGGGCACAGCCTTGCGCAGATCAGCGATCTGATGGGCTTTTCGTCCCCCAGCTATTTTTCGCAGTGCTTCCGCAAGACGGAAGGCATCACCCCCAACGAATACCGCCGTCAGGTACGGCAGGGGCAGCGCCCTGTCCCGGCAAAACGGCATGAAATAGGATGAAGTTGATTCAAGGAGGATCTTTTTATGCGACCCATTACCGAACCTGTTCTCCGCGCTGCTGCGGATGCCTTTGACTTTGGCTGCCCGGTCGTCTGCCGTCTGGATCATTACGGCGAGGGACATATCAACGATACCTTTGAACTTTGGGCAGAGGATCATTCCAAACGGTTCATCCTGCAGCGCATCAATACGGATACCTTTACCGATCCGGTCGGGCTGATGGAGAATATCTGCGGCGTGACCGGATATCTGCGCCGGAAGATCACGGAAGAGGGCGGTGACCCCGCACGCGAGACGCTGAACGTCATCCCGGACCGCAGCGGCAGGGCGTGCCATTTTGATGCAGAGGGCAACGCATGGCGTGCCTACGATTTTGTGGAGGATACCGTCTGCTTGCAGCAGGTGGAGAGCGAAGAGGACTTCCGCACCGTTGCCGAAGCGCTGGGCAAGTTCCAGAACCAGCTTGCGGACTACCCGGCGGCGACCCTGCATGAGACCATCGCCCGGTTCCACGATACCCCGAACCGCTATGCGAACTTTGAAAAGGCACTTGCGGCGGATGTGATGCACCGCGCTGCGTCTGTCCGGCCGGAGATCGATTTTATCCGCGCCCGCGAGCAGGACTGCCATGTTCTGCTGGATCAGCTGGCGGCGGGGCAGATCCCCCTGCGTGTCACCCACAATGACACCAAGATCAATAATGTGCTGATCGACAAGACGACCGGCAAGGGCATCTGTGTTATCGATCTGGATACGGTCATGCCGGGGCTTTCGGCGTACGATCTGGGCGATTCCATCCGCAGCGGTGCCAACGACTGTGCCGAGGACGAGCCGGATCAGAGCAAGGTGCACTTTGACCTGCACCTGTACGAGGT
>CAZUDU010000008.1:0-26391 GCA_964619455.1 uncultured Faecalibacterium sp. | reverse complement strand
CCGCCATTGCCACCGGGCTGATGAGCACGCCGGTCATCTTTGTTGCCAGCATGACAGCGATTGCAGTCTTTGTTGTGCCCGCTTTATACGAGCCTGCTACCCTGCTGCGCATGGGTGTGGTGCTGGCGGCAGGGCTGGCGGGCCCGGTGGGGTTTGCTGGTGCGTTCTTTGTCATTCTGCTGTTTCTCTCCAACACCGAGATCATGGGGGTGCCCTATCTGTCGCGGAGGCATGCACCGGGCAGCATTCTGGCGCAGGATGGCATCATCCGCCGTAACTATCGGCGTTTGTCGGAAGAACGCTTCAATATCTGGCACAGGAGGAATGCACGTTGAACAACATAAAATCAACCGGTATACCGTTTTCTGCGGTGGCGCTCAGCATTGCAGTTGCAGCGTTGGCGGAACCGTTTCCGTCCGCATTGCCGCAAACGCTTTTGGAGGGGGCGGCGGCAGCGGTCATGTTGGGCACTTTAGCGGCGTGGGTCGGAGTATGCTGCCGTTCGTGCGCCTTGCTGGGGTGCTGTATCTATCGAACGGTGTTGGCGGTGTTACTTGTGGCAGAGCTTGTACAGACCGCGGTACAGGCACAGTACGTTTGCCGGCAGGAATTCGCATCCATGGCGCTGATCGGTCTGATGCCGCTGCTGCTTTGGGCAGGGTGGAAGCAGCCGCTTTCTGGCTGGGAAGTCCCTGCACGGGTGCTGTGGCGGCTTGCGGCGCTGGGCGGAGCGGTTTGCTTGCTGGGGCTTTGGGGGCAGATGCGCTGGGAGAGGCTTGTTCTGCTGCCGGACGCTGCCGCAGGGGAATGGACAACACCTTTCTATGCAGAATACTTTTTGCTGCCTGTGCTCGGCGGTGAACAAAAACCATACCGGACGCTTTTTTTACCGATGGGAACATATTGCATCCGGATGTGCGCAGCATTGAGCTTTGCACTGGTGTTTGGTGCAAGCCGTTACCCGGCACGGGAACTTCTGCGTGCATGGAGCGTAGGGGCATTTTCTCGTATAGACGCATTTTTGATACTGATTTGGTTTTGCGGGGCGATGTTCCGCATTTGCTTTCTGGCAGCAATGCTCCGGCAGATCCTGCAAGAATCACAAAACTCAAATAAGCCTAAAGGAGCACGGGAATGACACGGCGTAATGCATTTTCACATCTGAGGATCCTGCTGCTGGCAGGGTGGTGCTTGCTGTTCCTGCGCACCAGCTCGACCGACCAAAGTATGGTTCGGGCAGTGTTCCTTGCCCATGAGGATGGGCAGATCTGTGTGGGGCTGATCTATCAGGCGCCGGAAGCCGCCGCAGATGCGTCCGAAGCGCTGGCACAGCTCCGGTTTGCATCGGCGCGTGCCGGGACACTGGAAGGCGCTTGGAATGCAGTAGAATACTGCCTGCCAAAGAAAGCGAACTACCGCCTGTGCGATCATCTGCTGCTGCCGGAAGAGGGATTCAATGACCTGATGCGGCAGTATGAAATGCTTGTACTTTCCCGCGGATGCGGGCGCACAGCGGCAAGGGTTTCCATAGCGGAATTTACGATGGCAGAATTTGAGGAGTGGAGCGAGGAAACGCAGGATCTTTCCGACAAACTCATGGAGCAACTAAAGCGCTCTGCCCGGCAGATGCCGCGGCTTTATCAGCAGGGGGAATGCAGCCTGTATCCGGTCATAAAAAAGACAGCCGGGAGCTTTGCGTTGGAGGGCGGAGTTCTGAGCGCAGAGCGGACAGAACTTTCCTTTTCAGAAGAAGACGCGGCACGTTTCCGGCTTCTGACCGGGCAGGGCGGGGAACAGACGCTGTATCTAGGGGATGCTGTGATCCGTCTGCGCCGCTGCATCGTGTCAAAAACGCTGGAGCGAGGGCGGCTCACCCTGCGGCTGGACTGCCAGACGCAGTACGGGGCAGAAGAACCGACAACCGAACAGAAAGAGCAGCTGGAACAGCTCTGCACACAGATGGTGCAGTCACTTTGGGAGCAGGGGATCGATCTGCTGGGGCTGGAAGCACAGAGCACCCTGCAATGGGGGAAGGCGCAGGCGATCTGCCCAACAAAAAACGCCTGCCCGGAGATCCGGACAGACGTTCGTTTCTTTTAATGATCAGCTCGCAGTGGGGAAGGTGACGGTGATGGTCGTGCCAACGCCGACCTGACTTTCCAGCTTGATGCGGGCATCGTGGATGCGGGCAATGTGCTTAACGATGGCAAGCCCCAGACCGGTGCCGCCGGTCTCTTTGCTGCGGCTCTTGTCCACACGGTAGAAACGCTCAAACACGCTGGCCTGTGCTTCGCGCGGGATACCGATGCCGTTATCGGCAACGGTCAGGCTGCAATGCCCGTCCCGGGTACAGGTAGTGATGATCTGCACCTTGCCGCCGGGGCGGTTGTAACGGATGGCATTGTCGCACAGGTTCTGGCAAAGCTCATCCAGCAGGCTGTGGCTGCCCAGCACCGGTGCGCTTTCGCCCAGATAGCTCAGTGTGATGTAAGAGCGGCGTGCGTTCAGCTTCTGGCGCTCGACACATTCGCGTGCGACCTCCAGAAGATCGACCGTTTCCATCGGGGGAGCGGTATCATGATCGCTGGCGTTATCCAGCTTGGAAAGCTGCAAAATATCGTTGACGAGCTGGATCATGCGGGACGCTTCCACATGGATCTTGCGCCCGAAATCCGAAACGTCTTCCGGACGTGCAATGCCGGATTCGATCAGCTCTGCATAGCCGGAAATGCTGGTCAGCGGCGTTTTCAGCTCGTGGCTCACATTGGCGGTGAACTCCTGACGCATCTTCTCGTTGTTCTCGCGCAGGATGCGGTCGGAATGGATGCTGTCCGCAAAGGGGATCAGCTCCTTGTAGGGAACATTGTCCTGAATATGATCCAGATCTTCGGTCATGTCCAGAACCGGCTGAACGAGTGCATGAGTGAGCAGGGTGGCGAGCACCGCCGCAGCGAGCATCAGCGCAACGCAGCTCAGAATGATCGCGGGAATGGAAGAATCGTAGATGGACCAGGTGGTTTCAGCGTCCTGCGCCGCACGCAGGATCTCGCCGTTGGAGAGCCGGACGGCATAGTAATAGGTCTCGTAGCCCATCGTCTGTGAGTCACGCTTATCCATGCCGACACCGTTTTGCATCGCCTGACGGATCTCCGGGCGGGAGAGGTGATTCTCCATTGGCTGATCAGTCGCGGATTCAAACAGAACATCGCCGTCGGCAGAGATCAGAGTGATGCGCAGATCCTGCGTGACAAAGGCAGAAAGCTCGTCCGGCGTAGTAGTCAGTGCATAGCCGGAGCAGACGAGGTCGGTCTCTTTTTCCAGTGCGTCCCACACCTGTGCCGTGAATGCCCGGTGGAACACAAAGATGCAGAGTGTTGCGGTGAAGACGAGCCCCAGAAAGCCCATCAGGAACAGCCGGTAGCTGATCTTTTCTTCCATACTGCGCAGCTTCATTCGTCTGCGTCCTCCTCCGTTTCGGTGAGCTTGTAGCCCACCTTGCGCACCGTGCGGATATAGCGCCCGGCATCGCCAAGCTTTTTGCGCAGGGTGCGGATATGCATATCCACTGTGCGGCTCTCCACCGAGATGTCGGTGCCCCACACAACATGCAGGATGGTCTCTCGCGTTACGACCAGCTCGGTGTTTTGCAGCAACAGACGAAGCAGGCTGTACTCCTTGTAGGTCAGCTCCACAGGGGTGCCGTTCACGGTCACCTTGTGGCGCGCATTATCCATCTGGATCTCATGGAAGGAGAAGAGATTGGGCTTTTCCTCCGGGGCCGAACGGCGCAGAGCGGCGCGGATGCGGCTGAGGAATTCCATAATGCCAAAGGGCTTGGTGATGTAGTCGTCGGCACCGCAGTCCAGCCCACGGACAGTGTCCATCTCGCTGGATTTTGCGGTGACCATGATGATCGGCAGCTTGCGCAGAGAAGGGGTGCTGCGCAGTTTTTTCAGGATGGAATAACCATCCTCGCCGGGCAGCATAACGTCCAGGATCACAAGTTCCGGCTGGTTTGCACGCATGGCCTGCCAGAACGGCTCGGCACGGTCAAAACTCAGCACTTCATATCCGCTGGACTGCAGGGCGTACTGCTCCAGCTCGCGGATCGCAGCATCATCTTCAACAAGGTAGATCATTACTTCGCTTCCTTACTTTCAATTTGATCTTCGGGGAAGAAATAACGTTCGCGGTAACGCTCCAGACGGCGCTGGAACTCTTCGCTTTCGGCGGTGTTATTGCCGTTGCGCAGATCGTTGAGATAAGCGTGGGTGTCAAAGGAATCCTGCGCGACCTCCAGCTGTGCCACAGCGGTGTTGCTGCAGTGGTCGCAGATGCGCTCGTAGTTGGTCAGCAGGTCTTCCAGAATAAAGCCATACTCGATCGAGCAGTTGCCGGACTGCAGACGGGCGATGTGGCGTGCCTTGATGGCGCGCACCAGCTCGTCTACGACCTGCTCCAGAGGCTCGACTTTGGAAGCGAGATGCAGATCGTTGGTGCGGAATGCTTCCGCAGCGCGTGCCAGCGTATCCTGCACGGCGCCTTCCAGAACGGTCAGCTCATCGCAGGCATCCTTGGAGAACTGCACGTTTTTGGTGTGGATCTCTTCTGCAGAGCGGACAAGACCCACAGAGTGGTCACTGATGCGCTCAAAATCGCTGATGGTGTGCAGCAGGGTGTTGATGCTCTGGCTGTCAGCGTGGCTAAGATCACGGGTAGAGAGCTTAACAAGGTAGGTGCCCAGAGCGTCTTCATAACGGTCGACCTGCTCCTCGGCTTCCTGGATCTTCTGTGCAAGCTCAGGGTTCCAGGTGTGGGTCAGGCTCATGGCCTGCACAACGCCCTTGCGGGACAGCTCCGCCATCTCGGCAGCGGCAGCACGGGCACGCTCCACAGCAATGGCAGGCGTGTTGAGCAGACGCTCATCCAGCAGAGCAAAGTTTTCGGTTCCCTGTGCGGGATCGTCCGGAATCGTCGCAATGGCGAGCTTCTCCAGTGCGTTTGCAAAAGGCAGCAGGATGGCGGTGGCAGTGATGTTGAACACCGAGTGCACGACAGCGATGCCCCATGCCTCGATGGTCTCGCCGACAAAGCTGAACTGGATGACAGCGTTCAGGCCGTAGAAGAGAACGAGGAAGATGCCCACACCGATGATGTTGAAGTACAAATGGACCATTGCGGTGCGGCGGGCATTCTTGTTTGCGCCCACAGAGGAGATCAGCGCGGTGACACAGGTGCCGATGTTCTGACCCATGATGATGGGGATCGCACTGCCCCAGGTGATGACACCGGTGGCGCTCAGTGCCTGCAGGATGCCGACGCTGGCGCTGGAGCTCTGGATGATGCCGGTAACGAGTGCACCGACCAGAACGCCCAGCAGGGGGTTGGAGAAGCGGACGAACAGGGAGGTGAACCACTCTTCGTTCTGCAGAGGCTTGACGGCATCCGACATGGCGGTCATGCCGGTCATCAGAACAGCAAAGCCAATAAGGATGGTGCCGATGCCCTTTTTCTTCTCACTCTTACACATATACAACAAAATGCCGATAAATGCAAGCAGCGGGCTGAAAGAAGTGGGCTTGAGCAGCTGGATGAACAGGCTGTCGCCCTCCAGACCAGCAAGGCTCAGCAGCCAGCTGGTGACGGTGGTGCCTACGTTGCTGCCCATGATGATGCCGATCGCCTGATGCAGCTGCATGATGCCGCTGTTGACGAAACCGACGACCATGACGGTGGTGGCACTGGAACTCTGAATGATGGCGGTCACGACAAGGCCCAACAGGAAACCCTTGAGGGGGCTGTCGGTCAGGGTGCTCAGCAACTTCTGGAGCTGACCGCCCGCCTGCTTTTCGAGGGCCTTGCCCATGATGTCCATGCCGAACAAAAACAGAGCAAGACCACCCAGAAGCGAAAAGATATTAAAAATCGTCATCGTTGATCCTCACTTTTCTTTGATGGATAGTTTTTGATGGGTTCTTTACCTGATTTCAAGTGTACTGATGAAATGTAAAATCTGAAATCGAGGAAATGTAAAACTCATGTAAAGCGAACGGACAAAAGAAATATTTCTTGATCGTTAAAAAAAGCGCAGGTCGGTCTGTTCTTTTGCTGACAGAAACGAGAATGCCGGATGGGGAGGAGAGGGTATTTTATTTTTCGGGATTTGATGGTATAATATCATAGATACAGTGTGCACAAATGCACAGCGATCGAATACAGGAGGGATCAGGATGGGCACATTCAACGTTTCACTCAAAACGCTGACCGACCGTGTCAGCATGGAGGTCGTTTATACTCCGAAGCCTTTGGATCAGATCAGCGTGGAGATCGCAGAGGTCAACCGGCCGGGTCTGTTTCTGGCGGGATACTATGACTATTTTGATAAGCTCCGTTTGCAGATCATGGGTCTGGCAGAGATGAACTTTCTGCTGGGGCTTTCAGCAGAAAAGCGCTATGAGGCACTGGAACAGCTGTTCCGTCAGCAGCCCCCCGCAGTGATCGTGTGCCGCAGCGAGGAGCTGGAGCCGTTCCCGGAGATGCAGGAGCTTGCCTGCAAGCACGATGTTGCTCTGCTGCGCTCCAATGAGACGACCTGCACCCTGATGGGCAGCCTGATCAGTGTGCTGAACATGGAGCTGGCACCCCGCATCACCCGCCACGGTGTTCTGGTGGAGGTGTACGGCGAGGGCATCCTGATTTTGGGCGACAGCGGCATCGGTAAGAGTGAGCTGGCGATCGAGCTGGTCAAACGCGGTCACCGTCTTGTGGCGGATGACGCAGTGGAGCTGCGCAAGGTGTCCAACCGCCAGATCATGGGCACTGCGCCGGAGAATATCCGCCACTTCATCGAGCTGCGCGGCATCGGCATCGTGAACGTTGCGCGTGTGTACGGCGTGGGCGCGGTCAAGCTGAGCGAGAGCCTTGACCTTGTGGTGCAGCTGGAAGCATGGGATCCCACCAAGAACTACCAGCGCACCGGTCTGGAAAACGAATACTACAACATTCTGGGCGTCAATATCCCCAGCACCAGCATCCCGGTCTCTCCGGGGCGTAATCTGGCTGTTGTGCTGGAGACAGCCGCCATCAATAACCGCCAGAAGAAGATGGGCTACAATGCCGCGAAGGAGCTTTTGATCCGTCTTGGTCTGGACGATAAGATCGATTGATCGTTTGGGATCGGAAGGAGCAAGACTAAATGGAAGGATTCAACCAGCGTCTGGCAGAGCAGGGCATCCCGTTCCGGGAGAACGAACCGCTTGCTGCGCATTGTACCTTTAAAATCGGCGGCCCGGCACAGTGGATGATCCAGCCGGAGACCGAGCAGCAGCTTTGTGACGCGATCGCACTATGCAAAGAAAGCAGTGTGCGGTACTACCTGCTGGGCAACGGCAGCAATATCCTCTTTGCAGACGAAGGCTTTGCCGGGGCGGTGATCGATGTTTCGGCGCTCAAGAGCGGTGTGTCCGTTTCGGGCGGGCAGATCACGGCGGGTGCGGGCGTGCGTCTGTCGGCGCTGTGCAAGGCGGCGCTCGACCATGAGCTGACCGGGCTGGAATTTGCCTATGGCATCCCCGGCACGGTGGGCGGTGCGGTCTACATGAATGCCGGTGCCTACGGCGGCGAGATGAAGGATGTGCTCCGGACGGTGCGGTATCTGACCGCCGGGGGCGAGATCGTGCAGGCAGACGCATCCGAGCTGGATCTTGGCTACCGCCACAGCGTATTTGAGGAAAACGGCGGCTGCATCCTGTCGGCGGTCTTTTGCCTGCAAAAGGGAGATGCGGTGGCTATCCGTACGCAGATGGAAGAGCTGATGGCCCGCCGTGTGGAGAAACAGCCGCTGGACAAGCCCAGCGCGGGCAGCACCTTCAAGCGCCCGGTGGGCGCATTTGCGGCAGCACTGATCGATCAGTGCGGGCTGAAGGGCTACCGCCATGGTGGGGCAGCCGTGAGCGAAAAGCACAGCGGCTTTGTGGTCAATCTGGGCGGCGCAAGCTGTGCAGATGTGCTTGCACTGTGCGATGAAGTGCGGGCAGTCGTCAAAGAGAAAACAGATTACGACCTGGAAAAAGAGATCCGTGTTGTGAAATGAGCCGGCTGCCGCGCGGCGGAGCCGGGAGAAGGGGGAACTTGACCGTATCATGGAATTGCTGATCGTAAGCGGACTTTCCGGTGCAGGCAAATCGGTCGCGATGAATGCGCTGGAGGACATTGGATTCTTTTGCATCGATAATGTTCCGGCAGGGCTGCTGCCGAGCATCACGGCATTTTCCCGCGCGGGCGATAACCAGCTGGAGCGGGTCGCGCTGTCCATGGACGTGCGCGGCTGTCACACCAGCGAGGAGATCGAGCAGGCGCTGGCCCAGCTGGAACAGCAGAAGACCGAGTACAAGATCCTGTTTCTGGATGCACCGGATGATGTATTGATGCGGCGGTACAGCGAGACGCGCCGCCGTCATCCGATCAGCATTGCCGAGGGGCTCCCCACAAAGGAAGCGTTCCGGAAGGAACGCGGCATCCTCAAGCCGCTCAAGGATCGTGCGGACTATACCATCAATACAGCGCTGCTGTCCACCGCGCAGAACAAGGAGCGGGTCTGCGACCTGTTCGTGCGCAACGGCGGTGCAAAGGCGGCAATGCGCTTGACTGTGATGTCCTTTGGGTTCAAATTCGGGCTGCCGCAGGAGGCAGATCTTGTGCTGGATGTCCGCTGCCTGCCAAACCCCTTCTATGTGGCAGAACTGAAACATAAGACCGGCATGGATCAGGAAGTGGTTGATTTCGTGATGGGGCACCCGGAGGCGAAGGAGCTGCTGCACCGGTACGAGAGTTTTTTGCAATATGCGCTTCCGCTCTATGTCAAAGAGGGCAAAAGTCAGCTGACCATTGCGGTCGGCTGCACCGGCGGCAAGCACCGCTCCATTACATTTGCGCGTAAGATCGCGGAATACTGTGAAACGCTTGGCTATGAGCCGGGCGTGCAGCACCGCGACAGTAAGCGCTGAAAAGAAACGAGGAAGAAAGAATATGAGCTTTGCATCCAGCGCGCGGGAGGAGATCGCACAGCGCAGCCTGCAAAAGGATTGCTGTGTGCGTGCCGCAGCGTATGGCATTGCCTGCTTTGCTAAGTACTTTGATGCGCGCGGGCTGGTATTCCAGACCGAACAGCAGCACAGCGTGCAGGCGGCGCTGCAGCTGTTTGCGCGCTGCGGCATCCAGGGCGAGATCCTGGAATCCCGCCGTGCCAGCAGTGTGCTGTATGAGTTCAACATCCGTGCACCGGAACAGGTAAAGCGGATGCATGAGCTGTTTGGTACCACCGGCACCGAGACCAGCCTTCAGATCGACCCGACCTTGATCCGCTGCCAGACCTGCGTCAGTGCATACATTGGCGCAGCCTTTTTATGCAGCGGAACCATGACAGATCCGCAAAAGGACTACAATCTGGAGTTTCTGACCGCACGGACGAATCTTGCAAAAGACTTTGAGGCGCTTTTGGCCGAGCACGAGTTTGCGCCGCACCGCTCAAAGCGCAATGGTGTCAACCTGATCTACGTCAAGAGCGGGGATAATCTGGAAAAACTGCTGGGGTTCATGGGTGCGGCCAGTGCGGCAGAGCAGATCCGTGTACATAAGGCGTTCAAGCAGGTGCGCAACCAGACCAACCGCCAGACCAACTGCGACACAGCGAACCTCGGCAAGACCGCCCGCGCCAATGCGCAGACCCTGAAGGCGATCCGCTTTCTGGAACAGCAGCACGCGTTGGAAACATTGCCGGAAGCGCTGCAGCAGGCGGCAGCGATGCGCCTGAAGCATCCGGATCTGTCACTTGCGGCGCTGTGCGGCTGCTTTGAGCCGCCGATGAGTAAATCGGGTCTGTCGCACCGCATGAAAAAGCTGGAATCGCTGGCAGATGCAATGCGCCAGCGGATGGAACAGGAGGGAGCAGAATGACCGAAAAACTGGCCGCGGAGCGCAAGGAGCGGGAGTTCGTTCACCTTCACATCCATACCGAGTACAGCCTGCTGGACGGCGCGTGCCGGATCGACCAGCTCATGGAACGGGTCAAGGAGTGCGGGCAGACGGCAGTTGCCTGCACCGATCACGGTGTGATGTACGGCTGCCTGCAATTCTATAAGGCGGCAAAGAAGGCGGGGGTCAAGCCGATCATCGGCTGCGAGGTCTATGTAGCGACCCGCACCCGCTTTGATAAGGTCAACCGGATCGATGGCAACAACCACCTGATCCTGCTGTGCAAGAACGAGACGGGTTACAAGAACCTGATCAAGATGGTCTCGGCGGGCTTTGTGGAAGGCTTTTACTCCAAGCCCCGTGTGGACAAACAGCTGCTGGAACAGTATCACGAGGGGCTGATCTGCCTTTCTGCCTGTCTTGCGGGCGAGATCCCGCAGGCGATTTTGGCGGGCGACTACGAACGCGCCAAGGCTTCGGCGCTGTGGTACCGGGATCTGTTCGGAGAAGGGAACTACTACATCGAACTGCAGGATCATGGGCTGGAAGAGGATAATATCGTTCTGCCCCAACTCATCAAGCTTTCCCGCGAAACAGGCATTCCGATGGCAGCGACTAACGATGCGCATTACCTGCGCAAAGAGGATGCCAAGATGCAGGGCATTCTGCTGTGCATCCAGACCGGCAAGACCATTCAGGATGCCGACAAGATGGAGTTCCAGACCGACGAGTTCTATGTGAAAACGACGGACGAGATGTACGATCTGTTTTCCATCGTGCCGGAGGCCTGCTCCAACACGGCCCGCATTGCGGAACAGTGTGAGTTTGATTTTGACTTTGGACATACCAAGATCCCTTATTATAAAGCGCCGGACGGTATGGACAATCAGGCCTATTTTGAAAAGCTTTGCTGGGATGGGCTGACGCGCCGTTATGGCTCGGATGTGCCGCAGGCAAATAAGGATCGCCTGTCCTACGAGATCGGCGTGATCAAGACGATGGGATATACGAACTATTTCCTCATCGTCTGGGACTATATCAATTATGCAAAGAGTCAGGGTATCCCGGTGGGGCCGGGGCGCGGCTCCGGTGCGGGCAGCATTGCGGCGTACTGTGTGGGGATCACGGACATTGACCCCATCCGCTATAACCTGATCTTCGAGCGATTCCTGAACCCGGAACGTGTCAGTATGCCGGACTTTGACGTGGACTTCTGCTACGAGCGCCGGCAGGAGGTCATCGACTACGTAAACCGCAAGTATGGTGCAGACCATGTGGCGCAGATCGTGACCTTTGGTACGATGGCGGCGCGCAACGCGATCCGCGATGTGGGCCGCGTCATGGGCATCCCGTATCAGAACGTGGATACCGTGGCAAAGCTCGTTCCGATGGAACTCAAGATGACCCTTAAGCGTGCGCTGGAGGTTTCCAGTGAGCTGAAAAAGATGTATGACTCTGACCCGCAGGTGCAGGAGCTGATCGACACCGCGCTCAAGGTCGAGGGCATGCCGCGCCATGCGTCCACCCATGCGGCGGGCGTTGTGATCACCCCGGAACCGACCGACTACTATCTGCCGCTCGCCACGAACGACGGCCTGCCGGTGACCCAGTTCAATATGACCGAGATCGAAGAGCTTGGTCTGCTTAAGATGGACTTTCTGGGTCTGCGGACACTGACGGTCATCCGGGATGCAGAGACTGCGGTGCAGAAGCATCACCCGGAGTTCTCGCTCCAGAAGCTGGACTATGATGATCCGGAGACCTACAAAATGCTGGGACAGGGCGACACCGAAGGCGTGTTCCAGTTGGAATCCTCTGGCATGAAGCAGGTGCTGGTCGGCTTGCAGCCGCAGAATCTGGAAGATGTCATCGCATTGATCAGCCTGTACCGTCCGGGACCGATGGACTCCATCCCGACCTATCTGCGCAACCGCCACGAGCCGGATAAGATCAGCTATAAGACCCCGCAGCTGGCACACATTCTGGACGTGACCAACGGCTGTATCGTCTATCAGGAGCAGGTCATGCAGATCTTTCGCGAGCTGGCGGGCTTCTCGTTCGGGCAGGCAGATAACGTCCGCCGCGCCATGAGCAAAAAGAAACACGCTGTGATGGAAGCGGAGCGGGAGCACTTTGTGCATGGCTGCACGGAACCGGGGCACGAATGTCCGGGCTGCGTGGCGAACGGCATCCCGGAAGCGGTCGCGAACGAGATCTATGATGAGATGTCCAGCTTCGCGTCCTACGCGTTCAATAAGAGCCATGCGGCGTGTTATGCTTACGTTGCGTTCCAGACCGCCTACCTCAAGTGTCATTATCCCAGTGAGTTTATGGCGGCACTGCTGACGAGCGTGCTGGATAATACCGATAAGGTCATCGAGTATTCCAGCGAGTGCACCCGGCTGGGCATCAAGGTCCTTCCGCCGGATGTCAATATTTCGGGCGGCGGATTCACGGTGGACGACCGCGGGCAGATCCGCTTTGGCTTGAATGCGGTCAAGAATGTGGGCAGAAACCTCATCGAGCGGGTCGTGGAGGAACGGAAGAACCGTCCGTACAGCAGTCTGTACGACTTCTGCAAGCGGATGCACGGCAACGAACTGAACCGCCGCGCGGTAGAGTGCCTGATCAAGGCGGGCGCATTTGACTGCATGGGGGTGAACCGCCGCAGTCAGGTCGAAGCGGTCGAGGCGATCCTCAAGAGCATTGAAACGGATTCCCGCCGAAATCTGGAAGGGCAGCTTGACCTGTTTTCGGTCATGAGCGGCGCTGCACAGGATGCTTCGGATACAGATGATTACGAGATCCGTGAGGTGGCAGAGTATTCGAGCACCGAGCTTCTCCAGCAGGAGAAGGAGGTCAGCGGTCTGTACCTGTCCGGGCATCCGCTGGACGCTTATCTGGCACGCTCGGCAAAGATCGCATCCCACTCCATCAAGGAGCTGACCAGCGAGGATGCAAAGGTGTCGGACGGTGAGCGGGTGCGCATCGTCTGTGCGGTGGTCAAAAACCGGATGATGACGACCAAGTCCAACAGCATGATGGCGTTCACCAGCGTGGAAGATCTGACTGGTACGATGGAGGTCATCGTGTTCCCGAAGACCCTGGATCTCTACCGCGATGCGCTGAAAGAGAATGCGGTCGTGGTGGTCGAAGGGCGTCTCTCGGTGCGCGAGGATGAAGCGTCCAAGCTGGCGGCGGACAGTATCGTTCCGATCGACAGCTACGATGCGTCCCGTTCACAGAACACCCGGCCGAACCCGGTCAAGGAAGCAAAAAAGCGGCTGTATATCCGCCTGCCGTCCCGCGAGTGCGGGCAGTACGCAAAGGTGATCAACCTGCTGGGGATCTTTGACGGCGATATGCCGGTCATCCTGTATCTGGAGGATGTTAAACAGAAATTACAAGTCCCCCGGCGGCTCTTCACATCCGGGCATCCGCTCTTCTTTGAAGAGCTGGAAAGACTGGTTGGGAAAGAGAATATTGCAACAAAATGACATCTCCGTGCACGAATCACAACAGGAAACCTGTTTTCAAACGGGAAGGTTTGTGATATAATTGTACAAGGTGAGTTTGGCAAGAATGCAAAGCGATGGACTGCATGAATAGAGGAAATGCGGCCCATAGGTAAATGAAGAAATAATTTGGAGGGAATCTCTCGTATGGAAAAGCAAATCAAAACAATTGGTGTGCTGACGAGCGGCGGTGATGCCCCTGGCATGAATGCAGCAGTTCGCGCAGTAGTCCGCACCGGCTTGAATAAGGGTTTTCGAATGATCGGCATTCAGCGCGGCTATAATGGTCTGCTGAACGGTGAATGCTTTGAAATGAACCTGCGCAGCGTCTCCAACATTATCTCGGCTGGCGGCACCATCCTGTACACTGCCCGCTGCCTGGAGTTCAAGACCAAGGAAGGTCAGGATAAGGGCGCTGCAAAGTGCCGCGAGCTGGGCATCGATGCACTGGTCGTCATTGGCGGCGACGGTTCTTACCGCGGCGCTCGTGCGCTGGCACACCGCGGCATCCCGATGATCGGCGTGCCGGGCACCATTGATAACGACATTGCCTGCACCGAATACACCATCGGTTACGATACCGCTATGAACACCGCACTGGAGATGATCGACAAGCTGCGCGACACCACCCAGAGCCATGACCGCTGCAGCGTGGTCGAGGTCATGGGCCGTAACGCGGGTTACATCGCTCTGAACGTTGCGATCGCTTCCGGCGCAATGGCTGTTCTGCTGCCGGAGAAGGAATTCGATATGCAGCGCGATATCCTCGATAAGATCCACGAGACCCAGAAGACCGGCAAGAGCCACTTCATCATCATCGTGGCAGAGGGCGTGGGTCATGCACAGGAGATCGCAAACGAGATCCAGGCACGCACCGGCATCGACTCCCGTGCGACCATTCTGGGTCACGTCCAGCGCGGTGGTTCTCCCACTCTGCGCGACCGCGTGAACGCTTCTGCAATGGGTTATCAGGCTGTCTGCCTGCTGGAACAGGGCAAGTACAACAGAATTGTCGGCATGGAAGGCGAGAAGCTGGTCGATTACCCTGTGGATGAGGCACTGGAGATGACCAAGTCTCTGGATCCTGTCCTGATCGACGTCTGCAATACCATTTCGATCTGATAGAACATTTTGAGAGAAGCTCCGAGTGATCGGGGCTTCTTTTGTGTATTTCAGGGATGGCGGAAAGTAGGTGATGATATGAAACTGTCGGAAAAAGAACAAAAAGAATTGGAATGCTTTTTGGAAGAAAATAAGGAATCGATCGACCAGGAGTTCATGGCTTATCGCAAGGCGATGGCAGAGGAAGAAACGGAAACTGTACAGGAAAAGAAATAAGGGAGAACGCTTGCTGCCGGTTTTAAAAGTGGATACGCAGTGCGTTCTCTGACTGATTGAATCATACGAAGAGTTCCGAGCGGTCGGGACTCTTTTTGTTTGCAGGAAGAGCGCAAAAAACTCCCCGCTGCCAAACAAATAGGTCGGCGTCGAGGAGCTTCTTTTCAGGATCGAAAGGGTTTGATGTTTATTGTTTCCAGAAGAGGTCAAGCTGTTGGGCAAGATCATTGGTACCTGAGAGATAGCGCAGGTGCTTCCAATGCGGTGGGAACAGGCGGGTATATTCCGGCTGAGCAAAACGGTCGTCCAACAGCAATACAACACCCTTGTCTTCCGGTGTGCGGATGACCCGCCCTGCCGCCTGAAGAACCTTGTTCATGCCAGGGAAGCGATATGCGTAGTCGAAGCCGCAGCCATTCTGCTGGTCGTAGTAGCGGCGCAGCATCTCCTGCTGCGGGCTGACCTGCGGCAGCCCTACCCCGATGATGGCACAGCCGATGAGCCGGTCACCGGCGAGGTCGATGCCTTCGCCAAAGATGCCGCCCATGACCGCAAAGCCGAGCAGAGAATGCGCGGCGTGGGGAGTGAACCGCTCCAGAAAGGCTCTGCGTGCTGCATCGTCCGCGCCGCTTTCCTGCGCAAGCGTTTCAAGTTCCGGGTAACGTGCGGAAAAATCCTCGTGTACCTGACGGAGATAGGCATAGCTGGGGAAGAAGGCGAGATAATTCCCGGCTTTGCCGCGCACCAGTGCCGCCAGTGCGTCGGAAACGGCGGGCACACTGTCTTCCCGGTGGCGGTAGCGGGTGGAGATGGTCGGCAGACAGTAAAGCCCAAGATTTTCCGGCGGGAAGGGGCTTTCCAACGCAACGGCCCGCGCGTCGGGACAGCCCAGCACACTGCGGTAGTATCCCGGCGGTGTGAGCGTAGCAGAAAACAGCGCGGCGCTGCGCCCCGCAGCAAGGCTTGCATCCACGAAGGGGGCCGGGTCTAAGCAGAGCAATGCAAGCACCAGCTCGCTGCCGTATGCGGTGAGCTGGGTGACGAAGTGACTGTCGTACCGTTCTGCCGTGCGGGTCAGATCCTGTACGGCGAAATACAGTTCCAATAACTGTGCGTGCGCATCGGCATCCGGGTTGTCTTCCAGCCAGTCCTGCAAGGGAGCCTGAAGCGCCCGTAGCGGGGTGAGCAGAAGATCCGGTTTTTCCTGCAAAAACAAGGTGCCGTCCTGCGCAAAGGTCGGCTCCGGCAACCGGGTCTCCGGCGCGGGGGATCCGGCAAGCAGGCTCGTTTGAACGGCAATGCTTTCGGGCGCGGAAGAGGAATCGGCACTGCGGCGCGGTGCAAGCTGTTCGCATTCGCGCCGTACTTCCAAAAAAGCTTTGTCTGCCTTGGTCAGTGCAGTTTTCAGTGTGCTTTTGCCTTTGCCGAGTGCGCGTTTCGCATCGGTCAGACTGCTTTTGCAAAAGCGGGCAGAGTACATTGCGCGGGCACGGTCAGGCAGGTTGTGTGCTTCGTCTACCAGAAAGATCCAGTCTCCGTTTGCATCGAAGAACCGCTTGAGATGGACCACCGGATCAAACAGATAATTGTAGTCGCCTACGATGACATCGCACCATTCGCTCAGATCCAGTCCAAGCTCAAATGGACAGACGGTGTGCTGCCGGGCGGCATCCGCAAGAGTGGTGCGGTCATAACTGCCGTCGCTGTCCAGCAAGGTGCGCAAGGCATCCTTGATGCGGTCGTAGTAACCGTTGGCATAAGGGCAGACTTCCGGCAGGCAGGAGGGGTGCCCCTCGGCATCCGGGTGCAGGCAGACCTTTTCTTTTGCGGTCAGGGTCACACTGCGCAGGCAAAGCCCCGGCGTGGTTTCCCGCAGGCGGAGAATGGCATCCTCGGCGGCGGTCTGGGTCGTGTTGCGCGCAGTGAGATAGAAGAGCTTTTCGCCATTTCCTTCGCCCATTGCACGCAGGGCGGGGAAGAGCGCACTCATCGTTTTGCCAATGCCGGTCGGTGCCTGACAGAACAGCCGTGCGCCGCCCTTGTGTTCGGGATCCTTGCCGGTGCGGCAGGCACGGTAGATCTCGCCCGCCAGTGCCCGCTGACCGGGGCGGTATTCTGCAAATGGGAACGGTAGTTCCTGCAAGCTCTGGCTGCGGCGGTCGTTCCATTCCAGCTGCCGCTTTGCCCAAGGCAGATAATCCTCCAATAAGTGGAGAAAGAATGCGTCCAGCTCCGGCTGCGTGAAATGGCGGACGAACCGCTGGATCTGGTCGGTGTCGATCTGATAATAAGTCAGCTGGATATCCACCGCGTCCAGTGACCGCTGGCGGGCATAGATCGCACCATAGACCATGCCCTGCGCCCAGTGGCAGGGGTTGTGGTCTTCGCGGAGATCTTCCAATGGAACGGCGGTCGTCTTGATCTCATCGATAACGGTGACGCCGTTTTCACGGGTGAAGATGCCGTCTGCACGACCTTCAATGTTAAAGGTGATTTCCTCCACGCGCTGCTCGATGCTCAGGAACACCTCGGCGTGGTAGCCGTCCCCGGCGGCCTTTTGCAACTTGCGGTGGATACGTGCGCCTTCGTTGGCGCGGTCGAAGCCGGTAAAGCGGCTGTCGATGCTGCCGCTTTGCAGCAGGAACTCGACCAGCTGACGCACAGGCAGTCGGATGGAGGACATCTTTTCACCTCAAATCGTTTTCAGAGTTCTGCTTCATCTAAGCCCAGCAGTCGGGTGCATTCCTGTGCGGCGGCATCCACAGCGGAAAAATCCACAGCGGCGCGGTAGTAGGTCTCCAGTTCGTCATGACAGCTTTTGGCCTGCGCCATCAGGGCGCTTGCCTGTTCCAGAAGCTCGGCGGCGGCACGCTGATTGAACCGCAGCCGGGCGCGGTAGCCGGCCAGATGCTCCCGGTCCAGAAAACGGCTGCACCGCACCGACTGCACCCCCGGCAGATGAACCGGATGCCACGAGTTGTCGGTCAGGAAGGCCAGCCGCAGGCTGGGGATGATGAGATGATCGATCTTATCCTCCGGGTGCATTGCGCACGGACAGGTGATGATCTGGTAACCACGGGTCAGTGCTTCGGCACGGATCAGCTCCAGCAGAAGTCGGGAGACGGCACCGTATTCGTCCCGGAAGACAATGATCTTATCTGCCAGCGCAGGTACGGTGTTCTGATAAAAAATTTCTCCCTTTGGGGTCACGGCGGAGAGCAGCCGCAGTGACTCGCTGCCCATGCTTTCGGTGCGGGGGAGAAGCCGGGCACACAGCCGCTTGACATAGCGGCGCACTTTGTCAAAATCAGTACTGCATGCCTCGGCGCGGCGGCTGTCCAGAAGCAGACTCCCCGCCGATGCGATATAGCGGGAGGCGCGGGCACGCAGTGATCGGTTCTGGGCGAACAGCGCCCGGATCTCTTCGGTATGGGCATGGAGCGCCTTGGCGTCGATGGTGTGGTACAGACTCACGACCACCTCGTCTGCGCCGGGAGCTTCCGGCTCCATCGTGTGGGGGGCAGTCGCATCCACGATGGCGCGGTGCTTCTGGGGCAGGATGATCCCGTCCAGACTGTCCGGATCGCTGGCGCAGTGGATGCGCTGGCACGGCGTTCCGCTGCGCTCAGCATCCTGTGCCAGACGTTTCATTAAGGTGGACTTGCCGCAGCCCGGCCCGCTCTTGATCAGATAAAGCTGCATCTCCGGCTCCTTGCGCAGCGGCTCAAAATAACCCTTGAACCCGGCGGGCGTGGTCGTGCCAAGAAAAAAATCAATGGAATCATATCGGAAGCTTCCCATCTGTATAACACCTCGCTTTTGCTTTAGAGTATGCAAAAACGAGCAGGGGTGATACACCGATCAGACCGGATAAGTATGAGTGCACACGGCACGGATGGCATCCCGCAGCGCGACAAAATCCGAAAAGGCGGCGGGCTTGTTCTGCGGGCCGCGCAGCAACGCAGCGGGGTGGAAGGTGCCCATGAACAGCACACCATTCTTTTCAATGAGCTGGCCGTGTTCCCGTGTGACCGAGAAATCCGGGCGGATCATCCGCTGCGCAGCAACGCGCCCCAGACAGACTACGATCTTGGGCCGGATCAGCCGGAACTGATCCCGCAGCCACGGCATGCAGGCCTCGCTCTCGGCGGGCAGGGGGTCACGGTTCTGCGGCGGGCGGCATTTGACGATGTTGGCGATATAACAATTCTTGCTGCGGTCCAGATCGATGGCGAACAGATACTGGTCCAAAAGCTGACCGCTGCGCCCCACAAAGGGCAGGCCCTGTTCGTCCTCGCTCTGGCCGGGCCCCTCGCCGACAAACAGGACTTCGGCATCCGGCACGCCCTGACCGAACACGACATTCTGCCGCCCTTCGCACAGCGGGCAGCGGGTACAGGCAAGGCATTCTGATTTCAGCGTTTCCCAATCCATAGTGGGCAAAAGCTCCTTTCAAGCGGAAATGATAAAAGATTCACAATCAAAACGGAGTTTCTCTCTTGAAATATAGCATAAAAAACGAAATTTGTCTTGAACTTTTTGCGGTCTGTGCTAGAATAGTAGAAGAAAGACTTCCTTGTGTCCAACACAGGGGAGGAATGGCATGAAATTTTTCGGAGGTAATCATAATGGCTGATATGTTTGCACCGCTGGTTGAGCAGCTCAAGGCAAATCCTAAGACGATCGTTTTCACCGAGGGCAACGATGCCCGCATTCTGGAGGCTGCTGCAAAGCTGCTGGCAGAGGGCGTGCTGAAGGTCGTTCTGGTGGGCAATGTGGAGGAGTGCAAGGCTGCCGCTGCTGCGGGTGGTTTTGATATTTCCGGCGCAGAGATCATTGATCCCGCCAACTATGCTGAGTTCGATGAGATGGTCAATACCATGGTCGAGCTGCGCAAGGGCAAGCAGTCCGCTGAGGAGTGCGCTGCAATGCTGCGCAAGGGCAACTACTTTGGCACCATGCTGGTCAAGATGGGCAAGGCTGACTGCCTGCTGGGCGGCGCTACCTACTCTACCGCTGATACCATCCGTCCCGCTCTGCAGCTGGTCAAGACCAAGAAGGGTGCTCATCTGGTCAGCTCCTGCTTCATTCTGGACCGCGACTTTGGCGAAGAGGGCCTGAAGCGTATTGCAATGGGCGACTGCGCTGTGAACATCGACTACACCGATACCGTGGATAAGGCTACCGGCGAGGTCAAGGTCTCTGCTGCTTCCAAGCTGGCAGAGGTCGCTGTTGAGACCGCTAAGACCGCAAAGCTGTTCGGCATCGATCCGAAGGTCGCAGTGCTGAGCTTCTCCACCAAGGGCTCCGGCAAGGGCGGCACCGTTGCACTGAGCCACGATGCAGTCATCAAGGCTCAGGAGCTGGATCCCGAGCTGGCTGTAGACGGCGAGCTGCAGTTTGATGCTGCTGTGTCTCCTGAGGTCGCACAGACCAAGTGCAAGGGCAGCAAGGTCGCTGGTCAGGCAAACACCTTCGTCTTCCCCTGCATCGAGGCAGGCAACATCGGCTATAAGATCGCTCAGCGTCTGGGTGGCTACGCAGCTTACGGCCCCATCCTGCAGGGTCTGAACGCTCCCATCAACGACCTGTCCCGTGGCTGCAATGCGGACGAGGTCTATAAGATGAGCCTGATCACTGCTTGCCAGTCCTGATCTCATAACAAATAAGGTGCGGCGGTAAAAGCTCACCTGTAACAAACGCGGCGGTGGAACCTCAGCGGTTCTGCCGCCGCGTTTTGCGTCGCTTTGACATGAACTGAAAAATGTATCTGTTTTGGGATGGAAAAATATGATATACTGGAACCATCAAATCATATTACAGCAAAGCAAGCAGATGATGGCAGGGCACAAAATGGAATACTTTGTGCTGGAACTTAGCTTTTTGGGTTGGCGGCTTGTGGGTGTATTGTGCTTGGGGATCGGTTCACTGTGGGTGAACAGCTACATCCGTGCAACGCAGGCGCAGTTCTATGAGCAGCTCTGCCGGCAGTACCGCCCTGATCGGGAAGAAACTGTATAAAACAGGAACATAGCGTGAAGCCGCTGCACTTTACCGGGTGCGGCGATTTCTTTTCGTTTGGTACCCCTTGCAATCTTTGCACGAATGTGGTATAATGCTCAAGCACACAAGAATGTGTGTGTCGGACAGCGCCTGCTGCGTGGTTCGGCATACGGATGCGGGTCCTGTACGATGGATCCGCTGTGAACCAGGTCAGGTGGGGAACCAAGCAGCCTTAAGCGGCGTGTCTGTGCGTTTCAGTCAGCCTGCATCCGTATGCCGAGTTACGCAAGGCGGGGGAGACCCCGTCAAGCGCTGTCCTTTTTTCTTGCATTTTTACGGCTGACCGCGCCGGGAAAGGGGCATTCCATGTATCGAGCACTATACCGCAAGTGGAGACCTCAGCGGTTTGAGGATGTGGTGGGGCAGCGTGCCATCGTCACGGCGCTCAAAAACCAGATCACGGCCGATCGTGTGGGTCACGCTTATCTGTTTACCGGTGTGCGCGGCACAGGCAAAACGACCTGCGCCAAGATCTTCTCCAAGGCAGTCAACTGCCTGCACCCGGTCAACGGCGATCCCTGCGGTGAGTGTGAGATCTGCCGCGGCATCGACAACGGCAGTATTCTGGACGTTGTAGAGATGGACGCTGCATCCAACAACGGCGTGGACGATATCCGTGACCTGCGTGATGAAACAGCCTACACTCCCAGTGCGTGCCGCTATAAGGTGTATATCATCGATGAGGTGCACATGCTCTCTACAGCGGCATTCAATGCGCTGCTCAAAACGCTGGAAGAGCCGCCTGCGCATGTGATCTTTATTCTGGCAACGACCGAGATCCAAAAGGTGCCTGCCACCATTTTGTCCCGTTGCCAGCGGTATGATTTCACCCGCATCGGCCCGGAAGATATCGCGGGCCGTGTGGCTTATATTGCCGGGGAAGAACAGCTTGAGCTGACCTCGGAGGGCGCGGAGCTGATCTCCCGTCTGGCGGATGGTGCGCTGCGTGATGCGCTGTCCATTCTGGACACCTGCGCCGGTGTCACCGCTAAGATCGATGCCGATGTGGTACGCCGTATGGCAGGTGTGACCGACCGCAGCTACCTGTTCCGTATTTCGGACGCGATCGAGGCACAGGATGCGGCTTCTGCACTGGCACAGCTTGCATTGCTGCGTCAGCAGTCGGTGGACGTCAAGCGTCTGACCGAGGAACTCATTGCACATTACCGTGCATTGATGCTGGCGGCATTGCCGGGCGGACAGTCTCTGCTGTCGGGTGTTTCGCCGGAAGAGGAAGCGCGCTATCTGGAAAAAGGGCCGCAGCTTGGTCAGAGGGAAGCCATCCGCGCGATCCGTGCGCTGGGCAGTGCATTGGAGCACATGACCCGCGGCAGCGATCAGCGCATCGAGCTGGAAATGGCGTTGTTCGGCCTTTCGGAGCCGCCGCAGGCGCAGCCTGTGCAGGTGGTGCAGCCGGCACAAACCGCAGTACGCACCGCTCAGCCGGAAGCGCCCCGCCCCTTTGCGTCGGCACCGCAGCCGTTTATAAGCACACCGGTTCCGGAACGTCCGGTACAGTCTGCGCCGCAGCCGGAGCTGGACCCGATGCCCGCCGCAGTGGTGGAAATGCCGGCGGCAGAGCCGAAACCGTCCCCGGTGCCCGTGGAGGAAGAGCTGCCTCCTCCGCCGGAGGAGCCTCCGGTGCAGCAGGCAGAAGCTGCTCTGCCGTGGGAGGAGTCTGCACCGCCCGTGCCGCCGCTGCCGCCCGAACCGGCTCCTGAGAAGACGACTCCGCAGCAGGAACCGGTTCAGCCCGAGCCGAAGCCGACTGCTTTGCCGCAGAACCCGGCAGATCCTGTTCTGGCAAAACCCAGAGTGGTGGCGCAGGCGGGGATCAACCTGTATCCCATGTGGGATCAGGTCATCCGGAAACTGCAAGAGGTAGACCCTATGCTGTATGGCTACCTGCGCAAATCCAAAGCATATTTTGATGGTACGCGTGTCCTGATCGACGGGGGAAAGACTTTCCGGGATTTTATCCGTGCGAACAAGGACAGCCAGAAACTCATCAAGAAACTCATTGCTCAGATTTCCGGTGTGGCAGTGCCCATCGGTCCGTATGAACCAAAGGCCGCAGCAAGGAACGTTTCCAGCGCCGAGCAGTCGCTCAAAGCGCTGGAGCAGCTCGGTCTGGAAGTATCCATTGAAGACAGTGCCCGCAAAAAACGCGGTTAAAATTACTGGAACAATACGAAGGAGAAACGATTATGAAAGCAAGAATGCCCGCAGGCTTTGGCCGCCCCGATATGAACGCCCTGATGCGTCAGGCTCAGAAGATGCAGGATGACATGAAGGCAAAGCAGGCTGAACTGGAGGCTGCTGAGTACACCGGCAGTGCATCCGGCGAGATGGTCACCGTGAAAATGAACGGCAAGCACGAGGTGCTGTCCATTTCTATCAAGCCTGAGGCTGTAGATCCCGATGACATCGAGATGCTGGAGGATCTGGTCGCTGCTGCGATCAACGCAACGGTCAAGCAGGTGGATGAGACTGCGGAAGCCGAGATGGGCAAGCTGACCGGCGGCATGAACATCCCCGGTCTCTGATCCGAGCGGAGGGCGTAACATGGGTTACAATGCTGCCCCGCTGGAAAAACTGATCGAAGAGTTCAGCAAGTTTCCCGGTATCGGGCGCAAAGGTGCGACCCGCATGGCCTATCAGGTGCTGAGCATGTCGGATCAGGATGCCGCAGCGTTGGCTTCTGCGATCCAGAATGCGCATACCAAGCTCCATCGCTGCCGCATCTGCCAGAACTATACCGAAGCGGATGTCTGCCCGATCTGCGCAAGTGCAAAGCGGGATAACGCGGTCATCTGCGTGGTGGAAACGCCGCGGGATGTGCAGGCGTTTGAACGCACGCGGGAGTACCATGGGATGTACCATGTGCTGCATGGTCTCATCAGCCCGATGGACGGCATCGGCGCCGAGCAGCTCAGTGTCAAGGAGCTGCTTGCGCGGCTGGGTGACGGCAAGGTGCAGGAAGTGATCATGGCGATGAACCCTACCGTAGAAGGGGAGGCGACCGCCATGTACCTCGCCAAGCTCATCAAACCGCTTGGCATCAAAACCACCCGCCTGGCGTATGGTCTGCCGGTGGGTGCAAGCCTGGAATACACCGACGAGACCACTCTCTATCGGGCGCTTTCCGGCCGCGGCGAGCTTTGATTGGATGAAATTTACAATTTCTTCAAAAACAATCCTTGCAAAACCGTAAAAAGATGGTATACTATCATAACAGAGCAAAAGAAAGGAGGCGCGCAGATGGCACCTACCAAAGAACGTCCGGCGACCAAGACGATCGCCACCAACCGGGAAGCGCGCCACGAATATTTTGTTCTGGAAGCGCTGGAGACCGGCGTGGAACTCAAAGGCACTGAGGTCAAGAGCCTGCGTGCCGGAACGGTCACCCTGAAGGATAGCTGGGTCGATATTGAAAATGGAGAACTGCTGGTCAAGGGGATGCACATCAGCCCCTATGAGCACGGCAACATCTTCAATCAGGATCCCATGCGTATCCGGCGCTTGCTGGCACACAAAAAAGAGATCCGGCGGCTGCACCAGCAGTGCAAGCTGCAAGGGTACACGCTTGTGCCGCTTTCGCTTTATTTCAAGCATGGACGGGTCAAAATGGAAGTTGGCTTGTGTAAGGGCAAAAAGCTCTACGACAAGCGCGCAGACGCCGCAGCGCGGGATGCAAAACGTTCCATCGACCGTGCGGTGAAATCCAACGGAAGATATTATTGATCTATCAGACCACCCTTTGCTGAACGCAAACACGCTTTACGCACACCGCAAGGTGTGCTTTTATGGGGGCGTAAAGGTTTCGACGGGGGGAGCGAGGTCTGGGCAGCGGGTAGCAGTGGGGGAACTGCTCTATAACTCCTCCAAAAAATTAACTGACAACAATAATTATCAGTTGCTCGCAGCCTGAGTGCTGCGCGTTCCGCCCACTCTTGTGTCGTGTGGGGCCGGGGCGTCCTTTAGACACAGCACCTGAACGGACCTAAGCTTTGCGGACCGGCAGGAACTCATGAAGCTACCAATGCGTTAGCCTGGCGACCGGCGTGACGCGGCGGGAATGTTGTAGATCGCCTGCACCCGGAGACACCTACACTGAACTCCTTTCGGACATGGGTTCGACTCCCATCGCCTCCACCAACAAAAAGCACCTAGGAACGTAAGTTTCTGGGTGCTTTTCTGCTTTATAAACCCATGCGGTAACCCACTCTTCAAATTTCCATTCCGGTCGGAGGGACGATCTCCGGTCGCTGGTAAGATTCCGCCTGCGCTCCATCAGGCGGGGCTTACTTTTTTGCATAAGAAAAGAGCCGCAGCTCCATCAACGGAGCTGCGGCTCTTTCTGTTTGCCCCCGCCATGGTACGCACTGTCAGGAGGCGCGGCGGGGGTTCTGCCCTACGCAGGGACTGTGCAGCGGATGCTTACTTTCCCTTAGCCTTGAGCCGCTCGCCGACACCACCGCTGCGGGCGCGAATTACCGCGCAGTGCTGGAGGAAGCGGGCGGCATGAAAAAAGCCGCCAGTGCACAGGACACGGCGGCGGAAAGCAGATACAGTTTGCCGGAGATGGCAAGCGAGACCGAACAGGAAAAAGCCGAACGCCAGATGACAATGACCATCCAGCCGGCGCAGCAGAACGCGGAACGCACCAAGGCGGTGAGCGGCGAGAACTGGTCCGGGCAGAAAATGCAGGACGTATATAAAGCCATCCGGGATATCTTGACGGAGTTTGGAATCCGGGACAAGACGTTCCAACTGGAAAATCTGGACATTGCGTTTGGGTATGGAAGCAATAATATCCGCGAGAGTACGAATAAACAGACAAACCTTACAAGAGAAGAGTACAACGACTTTGCGCTGGTGCAGGCAAACATTGAAGAAGTGCTTGCCAACGCTGTGCCGCTGGAAGCGCACCCGGACAAAAAGGGAAAAGAGCACGTTGAGGGAATGATCGTACTGGCATCTGCCTTGCAGGACGGTGAACGAATCATCCCGGTGCGTGCAGAGCTGAAGCTATACGATGATCATCCGACAGCGCTTTACATGATGGTTGCAGAGACCACGGCGCAGGAAAGCCGGAATGCGGCCAACAAAAAAAGCAGTGGGTCACGGGATGAAGGAGGAAACGTTACCGATTCCCCGAAACAACCTACCACTGCTCATGCTTTGAGTATAACGGAGTTCTACGACCTTGTCAACCACGACCCGAACTTTACGAAGTACTTTGCGGATGAAGTGGTGTACAAAGCGGAAGGTGTAGACACACTGAAAGCGGAAAGCCGTGAACTGGAAAAGCAGAAGCGGGAGAACACGAACGCGTGGAACGCCAAGGGGGAGGCACTGAGCCAGCAGATCGCGCAGGGTGTTGGCGTGGGTGAGCTGATCGAGCTGCTGCTGTAAGGCGGCCGCCTTTTCGTTGGCTTTCTGCAACTCGCTCTTGCTCGCTTCTTCCGCCGCATCAAACTGCGCCGCCTTGCTTTTCAGC
>CAZUDU010000007.1:0-26479 GCA_964619455.1 uncultured Faecalibacterium sp. | reverse complement strand
ATTGACGCTTGTGCCAAAAAGACTGATGGATTTTCAGAGAGAGTGTGTATTGACAGCGTACGCACCCCTACGGCGCAATGCCCGGCTGCGCCGCCTTCCCGTAAACCTCAATTCGTACAAAGTTTTTGCGAAATGATTCCATTTTCATTCAGGCGGTGGTATGATAATCTATATCTGAAACTTATCATCCGGAGGTGTTTCTATGGGCGATCTTTTCCAATATGATTCAAAATTCGGGCGGATCATGGGCAAGCTTGCGGACTGCGTGACGGTGAGTTTGCTGTGGATCGTATTCTGTTTGCCCGGTGTTACCGCTGGTGCCGCCACGACAGCACTCTATTACAGCGCTGTAAAGTTCCTCCGTGAGGATCGCAGCACGGCTGTCAAGGAATTCTGGCACTCCTTCAAGTCCAACTTCAAACAGTCCACCATCGTGATGCTCCTTGCGCTTTTCGTCAGTCTCGGCTGGGGACTTGCCTGCCTGACCATTTACGAGAAGTTTGCGGCAAGCCTGCTCATCGTCTATCTTGTTTATTTTATCGTGCTGGCCTTTGGCATCATGTGGCTGCACTATATTTTCTCTTACATCGCACGCTTTCAGGACACGCTGTCCACGGTGTTAAAGAACACCCTCTATATCTGCCTGTCCAACTTCCCCTATTCCCTGCTGGTGGTCACCTTGTTTGCCATGGTTCTGTTTTTCATGGCGGTAACGCTGCCCATCTCGCTTTGGGCGCTTCTGGCTCTTCCTGCGGTATATGCCGTTCTGGTCAGCCTGATTCTGGAGCCGATCTACAAAAAGTATCTGCCTGATGAACCGGACGAGGAAACCTAAATGGACGATCAAGTTACTTTCAAAGATTTGACCTTCTCCAAAAAGCTGGAGCACATCTGGTTCTACTACCGCGTTCCCATTCTTGTTGTTCTCATCGGAGCGGTGCTTCTGATTTCGTTGGTCAAAACGCTTTTCTTCCCCGCAAAGTCCGTGATCGACGTGATCATGGTGGATTCCAACGCCAATGCTCATACCGACACGACCGCTTTTGACGCATTTCTGGAGCGCTGCGGCATTGAACCTTATGAGGGTGCGGTCAACCTGAACACCAACATCAGCTTTTACGATGAGGAGGAGCTGGCGCAGCTCAACGAAATGGATCAGAGTCAGGCTGTTCTGAGCAACTATGACAAGGAGCAGATCCTTTTCACCCTCATGGCTGCCGGCAATGCCGATATTTTCTTTGGCAAGGGCGAAGTCTTTCTCTCCTATGCAGAGGAAGGTATGTTCCGTGATCTGACTGAGGTACTTTCCCCCGAGCTGCTTGTACGGTATCAGGAGCAATTGCTCTATACCGAGGAACATGGTGTCCGCTACCCTTGTGCGGTCGCTTTGAAGGATAACCCCTGGCTTGCAGAAAACGGCTACTACACAGAATGCTATTTCGGTGTGCTTTATCTGAGCGATTCTCCGGAAATCGCGGCACAATTTGCAGAATTTCTTCTGACACAGTAAACGAACGAAAAAACACGCATCCTTTTGGATGCGTGTTTTTATTTGCCAGTTTTGCAGAACGTGCCTGATCACTGCTTACAGATTTTCACCATTTGTACGGATGATCTCCCGGTAGTCGTAGGCAGAGTCCTTCCAGATGCGCTCCTGCGTCTGGTAGTCCACATAGATCAGTCCAAAGCGGGCATCATAGCCCACTGCCCATTCAAAGTTGTCCATCACAGACCAGTGCAGGTAACCGATCACCGGCACGCCTTCTTCCGCTGCCTGTTTCAGGTACTTGAGGTGGCGATGGATGTAGTCGATGCGCTGCGGATCATGCACTTTCCCGTCCAGCATCACAAAGTCGATGTTTGCCATGCCATTTTCGCTGACCAGAATGGGGAGATGGTAGCGCTCATAATGGAACTTCGATGCCCAATAGATCACTTCCGGCGTGATGGGCCAGTTCAGGGCGGTGCGGGGCATACCGGGACGCACCAGAGGGTTCACCTTGCCGGGCGTTTCGGCATAGTTGTCCGAGTTGTAAACATTGTAGGCGTAGAAATCCAGCGGCTGGCAGATCGTTTTCAGGTCTTCGTCCGAGATCGCCTTTTTCAGCGGTTCCGGCACGATGCCCAGCACGATGGGATCCGACCACCAGCTATTGGAACGGATGCCGCCAAACTCGTCAAAGCTTGCCTGCCGTGCCTTTTCGATCTCCTCTGCGCTGTTGTTCAACGGAGTCTGCACCGGGCCGGTGGGGGCAAAGCCGATCTTCGGGGTCTGTTTTGCAGCCTCCCGGATGACCTGCACTGCTCTGCCGTGCGCCATCATCACGTTCCGCACGATGTACGGGATCTGCACCGTCTCTGTATGGAACGGTGCATGGCGGCCGCTGTGGTAGCCCACGCCGATAAAGCACTGCGGCTCGTTCAGGGTGATCCACCAGCGGACTTTGTCCGACAGCGCTTCCACGACCACCTTGACATAGTCCGCAAAATAGTCTGCAATTTCCGGGTTCTCCCAGCCGCCCTTGTTGTACATCCACATCGGCAGGTTCCAGTGGAACAGAGTCACTACCGGCTCGATTCCGGCAGATGTCAGCTCATGGACCAGATCCACATAGAACTGCAAGCCCTTTTCGTTCACCACGCCGGGTTCCGGCATCACACGGGGCCAGCTGATGGAAAAGCGATAGGCCTTCAGCCCCATCTCCTTCATCATCGCCACATCTTCCTTGTAGCGGTGGTAGTGGTCACATGCCACATGACCGTTTTCGCCGTGGCCAACATGACCTTCGCACAGGGCATCCCAGATACCGGCTGTCTTGCCGTCCTCAAAGGCAGCGCCTTCGATCTGGTGGGCAGCCGTTGCACCGCCCCAGAGAAAATCGCTCGAAAATGCCATAACTATTTCTCCTTTATGCTTTCCAGAATTTGATATGATACTGTTTGCACATTTTGCGGATCTCAATAAATGCGATCACGGCTGCCAGCGTACCGCAGAGGGTGTTGCTCAGCGCAAGGCACAGACCAATGGTATTGGGACCATCGGTCTGACCCATCACCGTGAAGTGCTGCAGAACATACAGCACCGGCACACGGAATACGAACACGCGGCAGAAGTTCATGACCAGCGTCAGATTGGTTTTGCTGATGCCGTACAGCAGCCCCATGACCGCAGAGTGCACTGCCAGCGGGATCACCGCAATGGCTTCGTAACGGTAGACGGTCGCGATCATCTGCGCAAACTCCCGGTCACCGGCCGCAGACATCATGCTCAGCGGTTCCAGAACCAGCAGTGATGCCGCCATCAGCGCAAAGGCGACCAGCAGGTCAATGAACAGCATGTGCTTGAAGGCAGAAACTGCCCGCTCCGGCTTGCCTGCACCCAGGTTCTGACTGATGATGGCAGAGCCGCCCTCCTGAAAACCGTTCTGCGGAGTAATGGTGATACCGCTGATCCGGTTGGAAACAGAAGTTGCGCCCACCGTATTGGGGTGGTAGCTCAGCCCCTCCCCGGCACACATGGCATTCACCAGCACACGGCCGTACGAGAACGCAAACTTCTCCACGATGATCGGGAACGAAAGATGCAGCATCGGTCCCGCAACATCCCGCCGGAAGGTGATCGCCCGGAAGGAGAAGCTGAAGATGTTCCCCTTGCGGCTCAGATAATAGAACGCCGCAAACAGAATGATGCACTGAGACACCAGCGATGCCACGCTGAGCATCTCAATGGTCGGCTTGCCGAAGCCCAGCGGCTCCCAGCCCAGCACAAAGAACGCCGACAGTGCCAGCTTTGCAAGCGTTACCGCCATATTCAGCCAGAAGATCCGCTTGGAGTTGCCTCTGGCTCGCTCAATGGCGATGTAGACGCTGTTGAAGAAGCTGACGACCATGCCCACCAGTTCCAGCACAAAGTAGGTCGTTCCCTGCTCAATGAGTGCTTCCGGGGCGCCGAACAGCCGCAGGACCTGCGGCGCAAACGGCACGCAGATGCCCAGGATCACCACGCTCAGGATGCCGCACATGGCAAACAGCGTGCTGACGCGGGTGCGTACAAGCTCGTAGTCCTTTGCACCAAAGGCCTCGCTGACCTTGATGCTTGCGCCCACCGCAAGACCGGCTCCCAGCGCAGAGAGCATGGTACTGATGGTGGAAAGATACGCCACCGTGGTCACGGTGGACGCACTGATCATGGATGCCAGCATAGTATCCAGCATCCGGAACAACTGATTCAGGCTCTGATACAGAGTCAGCGGCAGGCAGACATGGATCATCAATCTGCCCATATTTCCGTTTAAGGCAAAGTCTTGAAACGCTTTGTCATCACTCGACAATTTTTCCATTTCATCATCTCCGGTCAAGCGCCTGCGATCATCTCGATCTCTGCCAGTTCCTCTGCGGTAAAGGAGGTGTTGTTGAGCATTTCCAGGTTTTCAAGGATCTGCGACGGACGGGATGCACCGATGAGCACACTGGTAACAGCCGGGTTATTCACCACCCATGCCAGTGCCATCTGTGCCAGGCTCTGCCCACGGCGCTGGGCGATCTCGTTCAGCTTGCGCACCTTTTCCATCTTTTCGGGCACCAGGCTGGACTCCCGCAGATACCGGCCGTCCCGGCGGATACGGCTGTCCTCCGGGATACCGTTCAGGTACTTATCCGTCAGCATCCCCTGCTCCAGCGGCTTGAATGCGATCACGCCCTGCCCGTTCTCCTGTGCAAAGGGCAGCAGACCGTTCTTGACGTTCCTCCGGTTCAGGATGGAGTAGCTGTTCTGATGCAGCACAAAGGGCGTTTTCAGCTCTTTCAGGATCGCAGTTGCCTTTGCAGCGCTTTCTCCGTCGTGGTTGGAGATGCCCACATACAGCGCTTTGCCGCTTCTGACCGCCTGATCCAACGCCAGCATGGATTCCTCCAGCGGGGTCTCCTCGTCACGGCAATGCAGATAGAAGATATCCACATAGTCCAGCTGCATCCGCTTCAGGCTCTGATCCAGGCTTGCCAGCAGGTGCTTCCGGCTGCCAAGCTGACCGTAAGGGCCATCCCACATTTCGCAGCCAGCCTTGGTGGAGATGATCATCTCGTCCCGGTAAGGCTTGAAGTCCTTCTGATACAGACGGCCGAAGTTCTCCTCTGCACAGCCAAAATCCGGGCCATAGTTGTTTGCAAGGTCAAAATGGGTGATGCCGTGGTCAAATGCAGTGCGGGTCAGCGCCTGCATATTTTCCATGGTCGCATTCTTGCCAAAGCTGTGCCAGAAACCAAGCGAGATCACCGGCAGCTTCAGCCCGGTGTTGCCCGCCCGCTTATAGATCATCTTGTCGTATCGTTTGTCCTCTGCAATATACATCATTCTCACTCCTCAAAACTTCGACGCATAGATATCCAGTTCCACATCCTTGTGGATATTCTCGATGTGCAGCCCCTCGGTCAGTTCGATATCCGCCGGGATGTTCATCAGGGTGTCACCATCGTACCAGTGCGTCCACTTGCCGTTCAGTGCCTTTTCGCGGTCGAGCAGGATCTTTTCCAGCGCATAGACTGCATCATGGATGTACTCCTCGTATGCAGCATCCTCGCCATGGCTGCGGCGGTTCTGCGCCGCCAGACACAGATCCTTTACCCACTCATACAAGCCGATCATGATCTCAGTCTGTACGATGATATTATTGGTAAAGAAGCCCTTCCGCTCTGCCGGAATGCTCTTCCGCACCTGCATCGCCTTGTGGTAGAACGCCTTGAACCGCTTCAGACCTGTCTCTGTTGCGTTGAGATAGTAGGCGATAAAGTCATCTGTCTTATCAAAATCGAACAGCTTTTTGTTCTGGATGTCCATCCGCTGGAGTTCGCTGCCCTTGATGATCTCCATCAACTTCATTGCAACACGGCGGGACATGCCATCCATGAACATCATCTGCTTGTCGATCAGTTCATGATCCATCTCGTAGAAGCAGTTGAACCAATCGGAATAGAGCTTTGCGGGCTCGGCATTTCCGTATTCCTTCTCGCACCAGCGGCGGGAGAAATCCTCCACGCAGAAGCGGTCAATGTCCCAGGTGATCTCCGCTACGCACTCCACGCCGTAAACGTGCTCCCGGAAGTTGGACACGTTCAGCACAGAGTAGTAGTTATCGCCCTTTTCCACGGCTGCCTTGTAGTTGTAATAGATCTTCTCCGGCGGGTTGCCCTGGATCAGGTGCGGGCCGCAGCCCCAGAAGCACACATGATAATAGCCGCCGTAGTTGGTGTCCTTGTCACGCTTGGTGTCGTAATAGCCCTCGCCCCACATCTGGTTGGGACCAAAGTCTGCAAAGATCACCGCCGTCCCCTCCGGGAACTTCAGTGCATCCTGACGGTACAGTCCCATGCCTTCCATCCAGAGGGTGGAGGTGCTCAGGACTTCCTTGCCTGCATACTCCTGTTTCACAATATCCAACTGGGTCTGGATGGCGTCCGAGATGATCTTGCCGCGCGCTTCGGGCGTATCCGGGATACTGGAGTTGTTGTACCACACCGGACGGTCGCCGCGTCCCCGCAGACCAAGCTGCCAGATGACGTTATCGTACTTCGCCCATTTGCGGATATAATGCGTCCAGATCTCTTTGTACATTTCCGGATGCTCTACATAGTTCACGTTCTCGATGCCGCTGTCCTTGAAGTAGCGATCGACCGTAAACTGATGGACTCCCACCGGCTCCTGATGGTGCATGGAGATATACATACCACGCTCCGTGACCAACCGCACAAGGTCTTCCTCCGCAGGGTTGTCCAGATCCAGATGCGAGCAGGGGATCAGCAGGTTCTGTTTGAGACGCAGTGCGGTCTCCACCAGCATTTCCAGCGTTGCCGCATAGTCGTTATGGAAACGGTATGCCGCATCCGGCTTGCTGCCACGGCAGAAGCCCTCGATCAGGTCCTCATCGTTGATGAACCAGCCACGGAACTTGTAGGTCTTGGGGCCGTCCACAACATCCACATCAGGAACGAGGACTTCTTTTTTTGCCGCAGGCGCATGGTCTGTCCACAGGTACAGCGGGTCTACGCCCAGATACTTCTGGCTGAACTCGTAGATGCCCCACATGGTGCCCCGTTCGTCACTGCCTGCGATCAGCAGTGCATCGCCCACCGTGCGGATGAGATAGTTCTCCCACTTGCCTGCAATTACAGAAGTATCGATGCCGCTTTGCTGCAAAAAGTCCGTAAAACGCGGGTTCGTCAGGGTGCCCACGATCAGCTTTCCGCCGCACTGGAGCGGCAGATAGGGCTTGACCTCGGCATTTTTGCCGCTGACAGCGCAGATATCCTTGCACAGGTCTTCGATCGCTTTGGCAACGCAGATCTTTTCAAAATGGTCATAGTGGATCGCCGCCATCGTGGTTTGGTCGAACAGCTTGAACATATTATCCATTTCCCCTTCTATGCATGACTTTTTCTTTTTGGTTGTCCGGTGCCGCCAGCTCTGTAACGATGCTGTTTTTCACATCATCCAGAACCACCGCATACCGTCCATCGTTCTCTTCAAAATCCGTGGAGCAGTTCCGCATGGTCAGCCCGTCCACATGGCGCATATACCAGCCATACGCCGGGATGCGGGAGCCTCGGTCGTCCTCGGCAAGATTCCGCAGGTTGAACTGCCCCACTCCCAGCTCTCTGGGCGTGTTTTCTGCATCCTCTGCCGGGTTGCCGCCCTTGACGGTCAGATGGATCTTTTCCAGAAGAACATTCCGGATATCCCGCTGGACAGAACCGTCCGGCATGGTCACCCCTGCCCCATCCGGGATCTTATACCCCACGACCATTGCCGTGGTACGGGGCTGACCGCTAAACTCCGGCCATCTGCTCGCCGTCTCGCTTTTGGCCTGACTGGCCGCATAGACCTGCCGGATATCCACGTTCCGGAGCGAGATGTTCTCGATCGCACCGATGTTCACATTCGTGACCATCAGCTCTTCCCGCTCCACGCCGATATCATCCACGAACCGCTTTTGCACGGCTTCGCACCCGATGACCCGCCCCCGGTTGGAAAGGGAGAGGAAGAACGGTGTCCGTACACGGCGCATCACGGACGGATGCGGATTTGCCACGGCAGGCGTGTATCCAATCTCCAGCCGTTCGTGCCGCAGCCCATGCCGGCATTGCCCCATTGAGCCGCCGCAGTTCAGGTGGATATTCCTGATGTGCCCGCCATCGTTGACCGAGATCGAAAAACCTGCCTTGTTGGAGCCAAGCACATACAGGTTATCGATGCACACGTCCTGAATGTCATCTGCCGTTTCGCTGCCGATCTGGAACAGATTGCAGGAGGTGTCCCCGATGATATTCCGCACGATGCAGTTCTTCGAGGGTCGGGTGAACCCCAGTGAGCAGTCGCTCCCCAGCTTGATCACATCATCCGGTGCGCCCTCGGCGTAAATGTTGTACGCGGTAATGTCGTTGCAGCCCATGTAATCAAAGATATCCCGCACCAGCGGCCCTTTTTCGGCATAGACATCATGGGTGCAGATGCCATCCACACCGGTTGCCAGCACCACAAAATGCCCGGCATTGCGGATGCGCAGCATATTGTCGATGCCGCAGCCATCCGGGTTTCCGTCCGGGTCCAGATAGAACGGCTGATCCTCGTTGGGGTGATCCGTTTCCTGATACCACAGGTCTTTCCCCACGTTCAAGCCGCCGATCTCCACGTCGGTGCACAGCTTGAGCGCGATCATTTTATCGGTCCGGTTGCCGCTCTCCTGCTCCATCACGGTATTGCTCTTGGTCAGGTTTCCTTCGCCGGAGATGCAGCCGTTGCCGATGATCTTGACATTCTCCAGTCTCTGCCCAAAAAAGAGCGCATTGTGGAAATAGGAGTGACCCGCATCCTGCTTGGTCATCCAGTTGTCCGGGCTGAGATACGGCGCCCCGGACATATGCGATTGGTCGGTGCGGAATTCCTCATCGGAATACCAGCACTTTTTTTCATCGTCACAGCCCCGGAGCGCATGGATCTCCGCGCTCTTATCAATGTAGAGCCAGACGTTGCTTTTTAAGTAAATGGTCGTTGTGCAAAAGACCCCGCCCTCAAACAGGACGATCCCTCCGCCAAGACCTGCCATATATGCAATGGCAGCATTGATCTTTTCGGCAGCGTTGGTGCCATCGGTAGGTGCTTTGCCGCTGATACGCAGATCGTACATCCCACTGTACAGCTTTGCAACATTGGAGCGCCCCTGATTTTTGCCGCCAACTGCTTCCAGACAGAACCAGTGTTCTGCCCCCGGTTCCAGCCCGGTCACCTCGGTGCTTTCGCTTTCCGGCGCAAGTGAGGCGTACCGCTGCCATGTTCCTCCCCGATCTGCGGAGTGGAGCAGATGAAGCTCATCTGCTCCAGCTGCCGCAGACCATCGGAAGAAAAAGGAGAAGTCGCAACATTTTGTTGCTAGAGAAACGCTTGATTTGTGTGGGCACCGCACAAAGTCTGTTACGGTCGTGACCGCCTCCAGTTCCACGGTTCCCATCCGAAGATCCACATCTTCTTCGCGCTGCATTTTTGCAGCCAGCCCGACCGAATACCCGCCGGGCTTTGTAAAAACGGCCTTCTCGACCCGGATCTGCAGGTCGATGCCGTTGTCAGCACGCATATCCAGATCCTGCAAAAGCAGGCACAGCTCTCCGCCGGACCAATGTTCGATTTTGCCAAAGCCGACACATCGCTCATGCCCCACGGCGCACCGCCCGGCAGACTGCTGATGCAGTGTCTGCAAGGAGTGCCAGCCTCTGCCGATCACATTTACGAAAACATCTTCTTCCGACGCTTCGATCCCTTGCGGAAGAATGATCATGCAGTCCACCCGTTCACTGCGCTGCGGCAGGCGGATGTTCAGCAGGATCTGCGCCGGAATGTCTGTGGTATAGCAGCTTCGCTGTGCTGTGATCTCTACTTTTGCTTGATCTGTCAAAGTCAATTCAAATCATCCTTTTCGCTTATCTGCGGCTCCCGCATTACCGGAAGCACCAGCGTTACCGTTGTCCCGCTCGTCTCTTCGCTTTCTACGGTCAGCCCGTACTGTGCGCCGAACTGGAGCTTGATGCGCTTGTTGATGTTGCTCAGCCCAATGCTGCTCTTTTCTGCATTGTAAAGGCCTGCACTCTCGTAGTCCGAGATCGTCTTGCGGAGCTCTGCCAGTTTTTCCGCACTCATGCCTTTGCCATCATTGGTCACGGTCACAACAAGCTGATCTTTGCCTGTTATCTTGCCTTCCAGAAGGAGCTTGCCCTTCCGGTTGCGCACCTCCATGCCGTGGTAGACCGCGTTTTCCACGATAGGCTGCAAAATCATCCGCAGGGTGTACAATTGCAGGATCTCATCCTCAAAGCGGTATTCCGTTTCAAACTTGCCGCCGAAACGGATATCCATGATCCGCATGTACTCCTTGATGCATTGCAGCTCCCGGCTCAGCGGGACCATCTGGTCCCCTTTGATGCTGTACCGGTAGATGTTGGACATTGCGACCGAGATATCCGAGATCTCCGGGATGTCATACGCAAGCCCCATCGCGCTGATGCAGTTGAGGGTGTTGTACAAAAAATGCGGGTTGATCTGGCTTTGCAGCGCCGCAAGCTCTGCGTCCCGCTCGGTCAGGCGGGATTCGTACAATCGTGCCTGATGATCCACGATCTCGCGGGTCATCTGCTCCACCTTGTCCAGCGTACTGTTGATGCTTGTGGCAATGATCGCGATCTCGTTCTGCTGGGGGATCTCGATCCGTTTGCTCAAAGAGTCCGATTCCGTGCGCATCAGAAAATCCACAATGGCGTGGATCGGCTCTGTGGTATTGCGGATGATGATCCCGCCCATCAGCATCAGCAGCATACTGCTGAACGCCACCAGAAGGAAGCCGTCTGCAAACACACCGTGCATATCACTGATCAGACCCTCTCTGGGGATGATACTCACGACCTTCCAGCCGCTCTGCTCGATCTCCATATACTGGACGATCGACTCCTTATCATCGTACATCTCGATGGACGTCACACTTTCTTCGGTGTCATCCCAGAAAATATCCTGATAAAGATCGCCCGTATTCAGATCACGGTTCGAGACGACCACGTTGTTGTCCTGATCCAGAATCGCAAACAGCGAATCCTCGGTGATGTTATTGATCTTGACGAGCTTTTCCAGTTCTCCGATGTTCAGCACGATCACGCCGCAGCCGACCTTCGGCAGGCCCGATTCATACAGCGAAAACACCGGGAAGATATAGCCAAAAAAGTTAAACGAATTCAGACTGCCCCGGATCATCGAAGAAAACACCGGCCGTCTGAACTCAGGGTCCGTAAAGTCGTATCGCTCCCACAGCTGCATGACGATCTGGTTTTCCTCACGGACGGGGTCCGAGATCATCTTGCCTTCCCTGCCGATCCAGGTAACGCTGTAAATATTGTTGTTGGAGAACTTGGACGCTGTAACGATCTGGCTCACATGGTCATACAGCTCCATGTCCTTTGCACGGTCTTCCGACACCAAAAGCTGCTGAACATAGCGGTCGTAGCTCAGACCCTTTGCACTGTTCTCCACGCTGCTCATCATGGTGTTCACGTTTTGCGCCACCTGCTCGATCATCTGCTGGGCAGTCTTTTCTGCCCGGTCGTATGTGATCTTACGGAAGCTGAAGTAGTACAAAACGCTGAACAGGCAAAACAGCAGAATGGTCATTACGACGAGAAAGTACAGCTGATGCTTCAGTTTTGAGCGTTTGAGCATATCCTCACCCCTCCGTCAGAACACTTTTGCGATAATCTGCCGGGGTGCAGCCCATTTTCTTTTTGAATACCTTATTGAAATAGAAATAATCCTTGTAGCCGACCATATCACAGGCTTCTGCAACGGTGCAGTGCTGGTACTTCAGCAGCTCACACGCCTTGTTGAGCCGCACATCGGTCAGATACTGGGAGAAGGTCATATGCTTATGCTTCTGGAACAGCTCGCAGCAGTAGCTCATGTTCATATAGAACTCCCCGCACAGATCCCGCAGCGACAGGTGCTTTGCGTAGTTCTGGTCGATATACCGCAGCAGCTCAAAGAACTTTTCGTTCACCGTGCCGGACTGTGTCATGGGGTTTTTACTGCAAAGCATCTTCAGATACTCACACATTTCCTGCAGATTCGAAAAGCGTTCCATCAGCTCGTACTTGTCAAGGTATTCTGACCCATGCTGGGTATTCTTTTTCCATTTTGCATCCGTGGACACCGTCCGGTTCCAGAAATCGACCGCATCTCCAATGCCCATGTCGTTGTCCACAAAGATCCCGTACAGGCGCTCCAACAGTGCATAGATCTGCGGATACTTATCCTCATCGTGCCATTTATCAACGCACTCTTCCAGCTGGTTCAGAACATCCCGCCGGGTACTGCGGAACTTAAAGATCTGGCTCTCCGGGTATACAAAGGAATCCAGCAGGGTCGTCTCTGTCTCCTTGATCAGCTTGTCAAACGACCCCGCCGCATTCCTGCAGCGGCTGATGGCTGCACGCTCAAACCGATCGGTATGTGCACTCAGCTGTGCATACAGCGCATCGGTTTTATCCTCTGCCGCATTGATGATGTACAGGCATTTTCTTGGACCGATTTTCAAAGAAAGGCTCTGTGAATCCGCACCGGTGTCAAAGTCGATGCGCTCAAAGTTCGACTGCTGGTAGGTCATCAGCACGACCTGAAGGCTCTGATAAAGCCTGTTCCCGAAGCGTTCTGCCAGCAGATCCGGAACATTGTCCTTTTTGTCCCGCAGCAGCGAGTAGAACTCCAGATCGCTGCGCTTTTCTTTGCGTTCCAGCTTTTCATAGACTTTATCCAGCATCTGTCTGACCGTGCTGCGCTCAAAGGGCTTCAACTGATAGTCCAGTGCCCCCTCCTGCAGCGCCTGCTGAACATAGGTAAACTCCGCAAAGCCGCTGATGACCACGAACTCGGTCTTCACGCCACGCTGTTTTGCCTTGCGCATCAGCTCAATGCCGGACATTTCCGGCATTCTGACATCCGTAAACACAACATCCGGTTCCATCTGGCAGATCTGTTCCAGCGCATCCAGAGGATCTGTCGTTTCATAGACCAGCTCAAACCGCCGGCTATCCTCCTGCAAGATCTTTTTCAAGCCGATCACAGACCAGATCTCATCATCGATCACAATGACCCGATACATATTATGGTTCCACTCCCATTCAAAAACGTTTTCCTGTTTTACGGACAGCGATCATTCTGTTCTCTTGCCAAAGAGAACAGAAAAAAGGACGTCCTTTTTTCTGACCGACTATCCAAACACCACCATTATACTATAATTTTCCACCCGGTACAGCGTTTCCATAACATTTGAGTCAAAAAAGTGGCCATTTCTTTCGAAATGGCCACATCCGCTTAATGATCCATGATCTTCAAATCAGATGGATTCGAAAGCATTTTTTAGTTGAACAGCTTGGAGTTCTTCTTTGCAGCCTCGGTCATGACCGGCATGGACTTGGCGTTAGTGAAGTCGCTTGCCAGCAGAGCAGCATCGCCTGCAGTCTTGTAGTACTCCTTGTAGTAATCATCGACCTGCTGGCCGCCTGCCTTGTACCATGCGTCCTTTGCGTCCTGCACAGCCTTTGCAGCGGTGACGCCGGAGTTGGAGATCGCAGCCTTCAGGATGTTGTTGACCTCGGTATCAGCAGTGTTGATCAGCGACAGAGCGGTATCCAGCTGAGGCAGACCATCGTTCAGCCACTTTCTGGGGTCATCAGTGTTGGGGTCGTTTGCAACCACGCACATCTTGTAGTACAGGTCGCCGAACTCCCACAGGATGGGGTCATCAGAGGTCAGATACTGGTTGTAGAAGTCGTTTGCATGAACGTCGATGTCCTCATCGGTGCCCAGCAGCAGCTCGTTCTTCATGATGGAGTAGTCAGAAGCATAGGTGAACTCGGTGTCCATCTTCTCCTGATCAACGATCGCGTAGGTGCCGTACTCGTCCTTCTTGTTGTACACGCCGTCCTCACCGTAGAACAGGTACTCGGAGACTTCGGGATCGTACAGCCAGTCAGAGAATGCCAGAACAGCGTCCAGGTTCTCAGGATCGATATCAGAGTTGATGAAGCCAACGTTGGAAGCGCCACCGTTCAGGTAAGCGTTGAACTGGCCATACTCGGTCTCAGGCAGTGCAAAGGTGTTCAGGGTAGCATCGGGGAAGTTGGTCTTGAAGTTGCGGAACAGGGTCAGACGGCTTGCGTTGGTGAAACGGCCGGAGCAGTAGATACCGATCTTGCCGGACAGGAAGTCTGCCTGGTCGTCGTCGCCCTTCATGGTAACGAAGTCGGGGTTCACGCACTTGCTGTCAACGATCTTCTTGACGTAATCCAGCCAGGACTCGATGCGATCCCAGACGTAGTACAGCTCGCCGTTTTCATCGAAAGCGTACTTTGCAGGGTTGCCGAAGCCGAACATCTGAGCCAGAACGCGCTGTGCGTCAGTGGTCATGTTGATGCCCCAGGTATCGTTGATGCCGTTGCCATCGGGGTCATTGTAGGTGAACGCATAGATGATGTTGTACAGATCTTCCGGAGTCTCAGGCAGATCCATACCCAGGTTATCCAGCCAGTCCTGACGGATGACGATGGTGTGGTTGGGCAGGATGTTGGAGAACTTGCAGAAGTAGACGCGCTTGCCGTCCACAGTGCCGGACTTCTCCATCATGGGGTAAGCTTCCAGCATTGCGGAGTAGTTGGGCATCTTCTCCAGCATCTCGTCGGTGATCTCCAGACACATACCGTTCTGGTTGAACTGCAGCAGAGACTCGTAGTTCGGCAGCAGATCGGGAGCAGTGCCCGCTGCAAACTGAGCGCTCATGGTCTCAGGTGCTTCTGCCTTGGGGATCGCGACCCAGTTGATCTCTGCAACAGGTGCGTTCTCACGGATCCAGGTGGTCCAGCGGTTGTCGTTCAGGGTGCCTTCCGAAGTGGGCATGTTGCCACGGTCGTAGGTCATGACCGTGATGCTGCCGGTCTTTTCGGTGCCAGAGGTTTCGGTTGCGCTTGCAGCCGTGCTGCTGGGGGCAGTGGTAGACTGGCTGGCAGAACTACCGCCACCACAGCCAACGAGCATGGTGAAGGACATTGCCACAGCCAGAACCATCGCCGATAGTCTGATGTTACGCTTCATGTGTTTTCCTCCTAGTTGATGTTTCTTTTATTTAACCCTTGACAGCGCCAAGGGTAACGCCCTTAACAAAATACTTCTGCAGGAAGGGGTATACCAACAGCATGGGAACGATCAGGATCACGACACCTGCGGACTTGACCGACTCCGAAACAAGGTTCGATGCACCCATGGACACCGCTTCCACCGTATCCAGATCCATCTGCTGCAGGTTGAACACCATCTGCTGGATAAAGACCGGCAGGGTGTACTTTTTGGTATCCTGCATGTACAGCATGACCTTCTGGTACATATTCCAATAGCCCACGCCGTAAAGCAGAACTTCGGTTGCAATGTTTGCCTTGGACAGCGGCAGGTAGATCTGGGTCAGCAGGCGGAACTCGCCGCAGCCGTCGATGCGGGCTGCATCCTCCAGATCCTCCGGGATCGCCTCAAAGGACGAGCGCATGATCATCATGTTGTAGGTGCTGATCAGGCCGGTCAGCCAGATAGACCAGTAGGAGTTGATCAGGTTCAGGTTTCTGACCAGCATAAAGGTGGGGATCATACCGCCGCCAAACAGCATGGTGAAGGTTGCAAAGAAGGAGATCCTTCTTCTCTGCCAGAGATACTTTTTCGACAGCGGGTAGGCACACAGGATCGTTGCCGCGATGCTGAGGACCGTACCGACCACCGTCAGGATCACAGAGTTCGTAAAATACTGTGCAAGGTTATTGCGCAGCAGCAGCATTTTGTATGCCGCAAAGGTGATGTCCACCGGCCACAGGAAGACCTTGCCAGCATCCAGCGCAGCACCAGAGCTGAGAGATGCCGACAGCGAGTACAGGACCGGGACCAGACACAGCGCACAGAGGAACACGATCACAACGTGAACGATCACGGCGCATACTTTTTCATCCAGTGTTTTTCTCATTACAGTTGTCTCCTTTCCTCTGTTTTAGAACAGGGAGCTGTCGTTCTTACGTGCGAGCCAGTTGGTGAACATGACCAGGATCAGACTCAGTACAGAATCGAACAGACCCATTGCAGTGGAAATGGAGTAGTAACCCTTGCGCACGCCCATCTCGTAGTTGAAGACCGAGACGACGTTCGTCATCTGTGCAACAGCATCGTTGGACATAACATAGATGCGGTCGAAGCCGACGCTGGAGACCTTGCCGATCGCAAGGATGAACATCATAATGATCGTGGGCATCAGGCAGGGCAGCGTGATGCGGGTGATCTGCTGCCACTTGTTGGCGCCGTCCAGCTTTGCAGCTTCGTAGTAGCTGGGTTCGATGCTGGTCAGCGCTGCCAGATAGATGATGGCGTCATAGCCCATCTCTTTCCAGACACCGGTTCCTAAGTACACCGCCAGCCACGAGTTCCATTCGGTCAGGAAGCCGATCTTATCAAATCCAAGCGCAGCGATCAGGGTGTTGACCGGGCCGCGGAAGGAGAAGAAGATGATGACGATACCGCCCAGGATGACCCAGGAGAAGAAGTGCGGCAGATACAGGATGGTCTGGCTGATCTTCTTGAAGATCTTGTTGGAGATCTCGTTCAGCATGATCGCCAGAATGATCGGGAACGGGAACGAGACGAACACGGTCAGGATACCGATCTTCAGTGTGTTCCAGATGATATTCACCATGTTGGGCGTGTTGAAGATCATCTTGAAGTTCATCAAGCCGACCCACTCGCTTCCCAGCAGACCGTCCTTCAGGCGGTAGTTCTGGAACGCCATCACCAGACCGAACATCGGGCCGTAGTGGAAGACTGCATAATATGCCAGCGGAATGATCAGCATGATGAACAGCGGAAGATTCCGGCGGAACGCGGTTCTGCGGTGGATCTTTTTCTGATCCAGCAGCACCGGCTCCGATTGCTTCTCTTTCTTTTTCGACATGAACGTTTTAATAGTCGCCATGGTCTCACTCCCTGTCGTAAGCTTGTTAACAATATGATAACATTTTCACTATTCGGAAAACATGAACAATATTCGTTTTCGTTTTGGATTATTTTTGGATTATTTTCGTAAATTTCAGCAAACCGCTTCTCGGCACCCCGATTTCCGTGATGCCCTGATGCAGTTTTACCTTCTCTTCCCGGATCAAATGGCCTCTGCAATCCCAGATCTGCATCTCTGTTTCGACCTCTTCCGGGCTGGACACAAACACCTTTGGATGCTTGGTCGCATTGATGAGATAGCTCTGTTTGCAAAGCTCCGGATGCAGGATCTTGTTTGCCGCATACACCGCAATGATCTCCTCTGCTTCATCGCAGGCCTTGATCACCGGGTAGAGGTAGTGCGGCTCATAGGGAACGAACTCGGATTCCTGAAGCACCTTGCGCTTCTCCCGCGCAAAGTTCAGCCAGAAGGCGACCATCTCCCGATGCTCCGGGGTCATGTTCTGCGGGACCTTCGAGAACTGTGTAACGCCAAAGATGGTGTTCAGCATCTGCAGCGCTGCATCCTCGGTGGTCTCTTCATCGTGCCATGTGACCATGTCCGAATGGACTGCCGTGCTGCCGCTGATCAGGCGCAGATCGGTGATGCCGACACGGTTGGTCGTAATATCACTGGGGCAGTCCGAAACACGGAAGATGTTGCCGAAACGCCGCATCCCCGGGCCGATATAGCGCTGACGGAACTCGATCATGATCTCCGGCTTGATCGCTTTCAGCCGTTTCATCACGTCGGTCATCAGCCGCTCGGTCGCTTCCTGAATGCAGTCATAGTCCATGCCGGGCTTCACCTGATCGTCCGGCATCATTTTGAACCGGTCGATGAAATCCAGCTTGAAGCCATCAAGATCATACTCCCGCAGGGCTTTTTCGTAGATGCCAATGAGGAACTCTCTGACATCGGGGTAACGGGGATCCAGCACACCGGTGTTGTTGCGCTCCACCTTGCAGATGATCTTATCCTTGAAGCGCTCCCAGTTCTTTGAGAAGTACCCGACAAACGGAACGCTGAACCACAAAATGTACTTCATGCCCGCCTGATGGACCTTCTTTACATGCTCTGCCATGTTGGGGATCTTGCCGGGATATACTTCCCAGTCGCCGGTATAGCCATAGCCGCCGCTGCCGTCTGCTGTCTGCCAGCCGTCATCCACAATGATGGTGTCCATCCCCAGCTTTTTGGCTTCCACGCAGTCTGCTTCAAGCTGGGCAGCCTCGATATCCTGGTGATAGTTGTACCAGGAGGAGTACATCGGCATCCGGGCAGTCTCCGGCACAGCCATCGGCTGCAAGTCCAGAACCTCTTCCCACCAGCACCGCACATCATCCAGAACCTTGTAGTACGGGATCTTGCGGAAATCCGCCCGGACACGGAGCACGGTGCCATCTCTGCCGACAAACTGCTTGAGCCCCATCGAGATCTCGCCGGAGATGGTATTTCTGCCATCATCCACGCCAAACTGAACGCTTGTCACCTTTTTGACCTCATCGGTCGCAAAGGTAAAGGCGTTCTGATCATCGGCATTGAACAGCAGCGCCAAGGGTGCCGAACCCGTGAGCATGGAGCTGATCTTCAACCGCCAGTCCGCATCCAGAACGCGTCTTGCGCGGGAATCCGGATGCCACATATACTGCACATCGATCAGCGGAAGCTCCCAGCACAAGACCACTTTGGACGCATCGTCCTTTGCCTGTGCTTCGTCCCACTGCATGGCGAACACATACTCATAGACATCCTTTTGCAGCTCTTTCTTTTCCATCTGCACGGTCAGCTCAATGTTGGATGTTACGATCACATCCTCAAAGCGGGTCGTATTCTTCAAATACTTTCGCATAGCGTTCTCCCTGTTGTCCATAGGGCAATTTTACTTACGATAAAATTATACCCTAAGACTTTTGCAAGACATATAGACAAACTTCGGTTTCCATTTGGATTGTTTTTCGTGATTTCACTTCAACTTACAAAGTTTGAAGAAAATTTCTGTGCAACTCGCACAAATCTTTTTTCTTTACAACAAAAACCCGGAAACCGCCTGTTCCAGCAGTTCCCGGGTTTGTCTCTATGCTTTTGATCTTGCAGCCAGCATTACTTTTCCAGACTGATCTGGTCGATCAGCGCCAGCTCTTCCTCGGTAAAGTGGGTGTTCTGTGCTGCCTTGATGTTGTCCAGCACCTGCTCCGGGCGGGATGCGCCTGCCAGCACGCTGGTCACGATGCCATCCCGCAGCACCCAGCTCAGTGCCATCTGTGCCAGAGTCTGCCCACGCTCTGCCGCCAGATCGTTCAGCTTGCGGATCTGCTCCAGCCGCTGCTCGGTCAGAGCGGCCTCCTTCAGGAATCGACCGTCTGTCTTGATGCGGCTGTCGGCGGGGATGCCCTTCAGATAACGGTCGGTCAACAGACCCTGTGCCAAAGGCGAGAAGGCAATGATGCCCTTGCCCAGCTTTGCGGCGGTGTCCTTCAGACCGTTCTCTTCGATCGTGCGGACAAAGATCGAATACTTATTCTGGTTGATGACGAACGGAACGTGCATCTCGGTCAGGATGGCTGCCGCCTGTTCCATGCGGGGACCGTCGTAGTTGGACAGACCGACATACAGCGCCTTGCCGGACTGCACCGCCGTTGCCAGTGCGCCCATCGTCTCCTCCAGCGGAGTGTTCGGGTCCGGTCTGTGGTGGTAGAAAATGTCCACATAGTCCACACCCAGGCGCTTCAGGCTCTGATCCAGACTGCTCAGGAGCTGCTTGCGGCTGCCCCACTCGCCGTAGGGACCGGGCCACATCCAGTAGCCGGACTTGGTGCTGATGATCATTTCATCGCGGTGCGCGTGCAGATCCTCTTTCAGGATGCGGCCAAAGTTGATCTCTGCCGCACCTTCCGGCGGACCGTAGTTGTTGGCGATGTCAAAGTGAGTGATGCCGTTGTCAAATGCGGTAAAGCACATCTGACGCATGTTCTCGAAATTGCCAGTGTTGCCAAAGTTGTGCCACAGACCAAGGGACACTGCGGGCAGCTTCAGTCCGCTGTTGCCTGTGCGATTATAGGGCATGGTGTCGTAGCGCGTTTCAGATGCGGTGTACATATTGCGTTCCTCCCATACATCTTTTGGTCACTCTCCGCGCAAAAGATCTTTCTGTGCCAAAGAGCGCACCTTCCTTATTTTTCATTATATAATACATCAAATGATTCGTATATGGATTTTCTTTGGAACGTATTTGGATTTATTTTTCCTTCCGGAGCTGCGCTTCAGCAGTGGAACTTGTCTTCCTCTTTGGGTTTCCGCTTGGCTTCCATCGCCGCTTTCATAGCCGCCTTGCGCTCATAGATGGCTGCCACCTCTGCCTCGATGTCCTTGGGCGGGTTGTTCAGCCCGCTTTTCAGCGCCTGCACCATCTGCTCGGTGCGGTTGCGGATCTTATACTCCTTGCCGTCCTTGATAAAGATGTTGCCCGTCTGACCAAAGATCAGCTGAACATTGTGTTCCACACAGGCGTCGTAGACCTTTTTCACCCAGTCGTAATGCAGCGGACGGGAGCCAAGGTAGTTCTCGCCGCCTGCCAGAACGGTCTCGATCTTGCCGGTCGCAAGATAATCCGCAATATCGATCTCGCCGATGAACGGTTTCAGGCTGACCCAGCGGTGCTTTGCGGGCAGCTCCAGCAGATAGGGCATCCGCTGATCCAGCCGCTTCTGGTTCTCGCAGGAGACCGAGAAGGATACGTTGTCCCAGCCATCGCCCCAGTCGTAGGGCAGGCAGTCCTTGATGCGCTCCGCACGCTTGGTCAGCAGCGAAAAGGTCACATCCGGGCGGCGGCGGATCATATCCCACGCTTCGATGCGCCACGCATCCGCTTCTTCCAGAAAGAAATCGCTTGCCATGCAGACACGGACAAACGACCCGCTGGGCAGCTTCCAGTTGCCGTCCCGATCCTTCTTGATGGGCAGGGTGAAATCAGACTTGTTTTTCACCACTTCGTTCGTGTCTCTGCCGTAGCGCTTATCCAGAAAATACGCATAGCAGTTCTGGCAGCCTTCGCTGCATTTGTGGCAGCCATGCCACGGGTTCCAGATCTTATCGTTCAGATCCATTGCAAGTTCCTCCTTAGAGTTGGATGGTTTGTGTCTTCTGGCTTGCGAACCACTCGGCTTCAAAGCCGGTAAATTTCAGGATGCAGTAATCCGGGTCGGTCACGCCCTTCCGGTAGAAGCGGGTAAAGAACGGCTTCCAGAACCGTTCCTTGGTCTGCTGATCGGTGCAGACCTCCATCGTCCCCTTGATCTCTACGCCCTGAAAATTCCGTCCCTTTTCATAAAAATAAACACACGCCTTCGGTTCTGCGCGGTAATGCCGCACCTTGCGGGAGGATGTATAGGTTGCAAACCAGATCACATTCTCCTCGATCAGCACCGGCTGGATCAGCGCACGGGTGGCAGGATATCCGTCCTCTCCCACCGAGGAGATGATGGACGTCTTTTGCCGGGCAATGAACTCATAGACCCCTTCTTTTGTCATTTTTCTACACCTCTGTTTTCTTCAAAGAGCAGGTTCGCTTTCCGGGTCAGCTCGATCAGCTGCGCAAATCCCTCCTGCCCCAATGCTTCCTCCAGCCGTGCCAGTTGGCGGTTGGTATCCACACGGGCATCCTCCACAAGCTGCTTTGCCTTTGGCGTGAGCAGAACATGGTACACCCGCTTGTCCTCCTGCGACTGCTCTTTTGTGATATAACCTTTTTCTGAAAGAGAGTTCAGGCTGGCCGTGATCATCGGCTTGGACACCCCCAGCAGCTCTGCCAGCATCACGGACGTATGCGGACCGGGCGTTGCCGCAAGGATGTTGAGTACCCCCATCTCGCTGGGGCGGATCGGGAGATTCTTTTTCAGCTCCATGTAGTTCCGGCTGAACTTGGAAAATACTGCGTTTGCAGCAATGTACTGCTCCATTCACACACCTCAAAAAATGGTTCATCTCGGTTAACTTTATTGTAGTCCTGCTGCGCTGCTTTGTCAATTCTATTTTCATGTTTCTGCCCAGACATTTTTTAAGACGAACAGAGTTCCTCTGTACCCTGCCTTACGCCGTGGAACGACAGCCGGGCTGCTATGGTTTCGTTGGTCAGCATTATTTATCTATCCTGTAATATCCGGCACCACGGGGGAAGCTGTATTGAAATGCCTTGGTCGTGGTTGGTGTGTCATCCTCATCCGGAAGCTTGTCCTGCCCGGATTTCAGCGGAATGGGTGTCGGGCTTGTGCGGTCAAACTGTCGCTTCTCGCCCGGCGTATTCCGTCGAGAAGGTAAAACGACGGGCATCATTAAACGAAGAGAGCCGGAAGTCTCCGATTGACAGAGACTTCCGGCCCTCTTTTATAAAAAAGAAGAAAGAAGCGCAGGATTACAGTTGTGCCAGATGGGTGCCCAGAATGCGACCCAGCGTCTGTGCCATACCAACGCTGACACCGGCAATAGGCGTGCTGTACTGCACACCGAAACGACGGCCGCAACAGTTGCCGGTTGCATACAGACCGGGGATCACATCCAGATGCTCATCATAAACGTTCTGGTTGTTGTCCGTCCACAGACCGCCGGTTGTGCACAGGAACTCATAGCCTGCATAAATATCCTTACTGAAAGCATAGTAAGGAGCCTTCTGCACAGCAAACAGTACACTGGGGTCCTTACCGTAGTCATCATCATAACCGGCAGCACACTTGGCATTGTAGTTCTCAACGGAAGCGAGGAAGTTCTCCTTTTTCTCGCCGGTCAGACCCAGATAATCGGCCAGCTGATCCAGAGTATCCGCCGCAAACAGACGGATCGTGCCGCCGGTCATGGTCAGGCACTCGTCCACGCCGTCCTTGCCGGCTGCATAGGCATCTGCCAGAGCTTTTTCGAGATTCGCCTTGTAGATAGGATCGTTGACAAAAGCCGAACCATGACCAGCGGGGAAGGACTGCAGCTGCTCATAGATATCAGCATCGAACACGCTGTAAATGGTGCCCTTGTGACGGGCAGCCTCGGCACCGGCAAACACCGGATCGCCGAAAGCTTCGTTGCAGAAGCGGTTACAGTCGTTGTCCAGCCACAGGTTGCCGCAGGAACCGAGCAGTCCGCTGGGGAAAAAGAAAGTGCCGCCCATGGTGGACAGGGGACCCGGCTCCAGCTTGCCGCCAGCCCAGACACCCATCTTGATGCCCTTGCCGTCACGGGCCATGCCGGTGATCTTCCTGCCATCACCGGTGTAGTTCAGCGCATTGATATTCGGGCACAGCTCATCCACCATCTCGGCATCGGTAGAGAAGTCGCCTGCTGCCAGAACAACGCCCTTGGTACCGTTGTAACGCACATAACCGTTCTCACCCTTGGCAATGACACCCGTTACGCGGCCGGAAGCATCCTTTTCCAGGTACTGAGCATCATTGCTATAGAACACCCGCACGCCCTTGTCCTGAATGTACTTTGCCACGACCTTGCTGTGCTCAGTGACGGTATAGCTGCCCTCAAAGAAGATGCCGGGGAACTGAGCTGTACCGTTCCAGAATTTCTGACCGGCCAGCTGACCCTTGAAGTTGGTGGGATACGGATTGTGGAATGCACGCAGCTGCTTTTTATCCTCATCGCTGGCAAGACTGATGAACCAGTCAAAGGTATCGCCGCAGTTCTTCAGATACTGCATGACCAGATTAGGATTGGACATATTGCAACCGCGCAGCTGCCAGTCGTTCAGCACTTCCACAGGATCGACCTCAGGGATGCCCTGCTCCTTGAGCCACTGGGAGTTGATGTGACCGAAGTCGCAGCCGGTCCACGCGTGGCTATCCTCGGGCATCTTTTCCACTACGATGACCGATGCACCGCCCTCAACGGCAGCGCGGGCACAGGCCAGACCGGCCTGACCAAAGCCGATGACCACAACATCGGCAGTCTCGGTGGAGGAGATCTCAGATTCGGAGATGGCTTCGGGAGCGGTGCGCCAGCTGATCTTCTCCGTCTGGACGTTCATAGAGTCCGGGTTCACGCCTTTGGCCTGCGCAATGCACTTTGCGGCAGCTTCCTTGATGGCATTGGAGGTGATGGTCGCACCGGCAACGGCATCCACTTCGCTGCTCTGTGCATCCAGAATGCTCTTGGTCAGGGTCTCAGCAGCGGTACCGCCGATGGATTCTGTCTCACCAGAAGCATCGACAACCACTTCAGTGATGCTGGAAGCATCAAAGGTCATGCTGACGGTGACATCACCGTTGATACCCTGTGCAGTGGCATTGTAAGTACCTGCGGTATACAGTGCCTGTGCCTCGGAAACAGCGGAAGAAGCTGCTGTCTCCTTGGAGCTGCAGGCGCTCAACGTACCGACCGTGATGCCGCTCATGGCTGCGGCAGAAGCCAGCTTCAGAAAGCTTTTACGTGAAATCTTTTCCATTTTTCTGTATCCTTTCCTGTTGGGCGGCGCTCCTCCGCACCGCCCGCTTGTTATAAGTGTAACAAATAAAAATCCGCTTTTCATCGCATGAACGACGGGAATATTCTGGCTTTTTACCGAAAACTATGCTACATTTATAGCATCAATGGAAAGGAGCGTGAATACATGGAAGCTGAGGCGTTCACCGGTCGGCTTTTACGAAAACTGTCACAGGCCTGTACGCTGGAAGAATTGCTGGACGATGCGGCAGCGTCCGGGTTGGAAGCCATCTCGGTCTGCGATGCAGCGTATAATCTGTTGGTGCCATCGCATCTGACCTGCAACGATAATGTGTTTGTGGTGCAGCAGTCCAACCGGCAGATCATGCGGCCGGAGATCGTAGAGGAAATACAGGCAAAAGGCATTTCCCAGAAGCTTCAAAGTTCGCCGGAACCGTTCTGGTTCTATAATAACAGCATCGGGCAGTGGGAGATCTTCTGTTCAGTGCTGTATGGCGGGCAGGTGCTGGGGTACCTATTCCAGCGCAGAGAGGAGGAACCGAAGCAAGAAGTCATTCCCTGCTGGTCAGCATTGGCGCAAGCGGTTGCAGTTGTGATACAACGCAGCGGCGGTGTGGAACCAGATGCCGGGCGTCAGATGCAGGAAAATGTGCTCCTGCAGCTTGCCCTCGGCCAGCTGACGGATCCAGAAATCGCACAGGCAAGGCTGGAACAATCCGGATGGGCACCACTTTCGTCCTATCGTCTGGGCTGCCTGTTCACCAATGAAGTCTCGCTTTTTGCCGCATTGCGCCCGGAACAGCTTTCGGCGCAGCTGCGGAATGTCTTTCCGGGTTGCATCTGCTGTTGTTATAAGGAACGGATCCTTGTTCTTGGGCCCGGAAGTCTGGATGGGAGCCGTCACGGAGAGACCCGTATCCGGCTGCGTCACTGGCTGAACTATCACCATTTTCACATCGCAGCCAGCGCTCCTTACACAAAGCTCACAGAAACAGCAACGGCCTATGCGCAGGCGCGGGAGCTGGTGCATGCCGGACGCGCTATGGCGCAGAACGGTACACTACCGGAGATCATCTCCTATGAGGAGCATCTGCCAACCTGCGCCTGTCTGTCGGCCTACGGAGCGGACGTGTTGCCTCTGCACATCCATCCGCATATCCTCAGACTTGTGGAAAGCGACCGGGAGCACCATACCAAATACATAGAGACTTTGACCGCTTATTTTGCCTGCGGACGCAGCATGACCGAAACAAGCAAAGCTCTGTTCATCCACAAAACCACGCTATTCTATCGTTTTGAGCGAATGGAAAAGCTGGTGGGGCCTTTTCTGAAGGAGCCGAAGAAGCTGTTTCTGTATGAGTATTCTCTGACATTACTGCAGGAGCTGACTCTGACTGACGGATAAGAATAAAACACTGCAACACAGAAAAGCAGACAAAGAACTTGCATGCCCTTGGGGTATCCAAGAATGACCCGTTCGTGAAAACTGCATCACGGAGAAATCATAAAAAGCGGTTTGATGCAGAGAAAAATCCGTGGCACACGGTTTCCTCCTTCTCCTCCTTCCAGCCATATATAAAAACGCCGCCCATGGCAGAAACTTTCTGTCCGGGGCGGCGTTTGCTTGTTTATGCTTACTTGATGCAGCTGGTGCAGGGGCGGTAACCCTCTGTCATCCGGATTGAAGGCGCCACTATAAGAAAACGTAAGGGCATTATGGACTAAACAAAATGGCGTGGGGACTGAAATCATGCCAGTCTCCACGCCATTTTCTCCAACTGTCGGACCAGCGGCAGGGATGTCTGGTTTCAGCGGTCAGAGTGTCGGACTTCAGCAGTCCAGCCGTCGTTCCGCGGCGGCGTAAGTATAATAAAACTGAAAGTTTCACATGCTCTAAAAGTTGGATTTGTTCACTTTACAAACAGTGCAACTCTGAAAGTGACATTGGGATG
>CAZUDU010000006.1:4207-27310 GCA_964619455.1 uncultured Faecalibacterium sp. | reverse complement strand
GGTCAGGCCGCTGAGCGCCATCATGCCAAGGCCAGCCGCGCTGCCCTTCAGAAAACTCTTGCGGGAAAACTTGGTTGCCATCATCCATTCCTCCATTTTTATGTTAATCTTCAAGGTTTTTCCAGTATCCGGATATGAACAATGCCTTGCTCAGAAAGGCAGTCTTTTTGAGCAAGGCACAGTTCCATTCCAACGTCCGTGCAGGACGCTTCTATTCTTACTTCAGCAGGGTGCCAGCGTACTTCAGAGCTTCCTCACAGGTGACCTCCCAGGTCGTCCATGCGTGGACGCCGTCCTGATACGGGACATACTCGACCGGTGCGACCTTCTTCAGGTTCTCAACGAACCACTCGACGTCTGCCGGAGGAACAGCCGTGTCCGCAGTGCCGTGGATCACATAGAAGTTGACCGGGCTGTTTGCGGCAGCGTAGGAGTCCAAGAATGCGACCGGGTGCTCTGCGTCCCAGGTTGCCTGATCAAAGTTGTTGAACAGGTGCAGGCTGGAGCACACGTTGCCCTGAGAGTTCTTCCAAACAGCGGGAGACAGCAGCAGAGCTGCGGAGAACATTTCGGGGTACTTCAGAGCAAAACGAGCTGCGCCGTAGCCGCCCATGGAGATACCGCCGATCATGCGGCCTTCCTTGGTTGCATCGGTGTTATAGGTCTTGTCAATGAAGGGGATCAGGTCCTTAATGATGGCCGTTTCCATCTTCAGGCCGGGTCCGTCGTAGTAGAAGGAGTTGTAGCCGTCGATGAAGACCACGATGCACTCCGGCAGAGAACCGTTGCCGATGAGCTTGTTGAGGATGTCCGGGGTGGAGAAACGCTCGATCATGTTGAGCTGGTGGCCGCCGACACCGTGCATCAGGTAGATGACAGGATACTTCTGGGTCTTGTCATTCTCATCATAGCTTGCAGGCAGGTAGATGGAGTAGTTGCAGTCCTGCTTGAGGGTCTCAGAGTACCAGAACGGGGTCTTGCGAGTTCCTGCATAGGTCACTTCTTCCACTGCCACTGCGGGAGCCTCTTCCTTCTTCTTGAGGAAGCTGAAGCAGTTCTCTGCGGGAGAAGCTGCGCCGGCAGCAACATTCAGTGCCACCATGCCCAGACCAAATGCGCCGGTCTGCAGGAATGCCTTGCGGGAGATCTTGTTAGCCATAATGTTTTTCCTCCTGTTTCCTTACCGATCAAAATTGCGCAAAACGCCCCATATGGATCGTTCCAGAGCAGTTTTGCTTCACTGACCACAGTGTACTCATCAAAAAACAGATTGTCAATCCGCTTTGTTCCTCTTGGAACATTTTTTCAGTTTTTTCAATCCTTTGTGTACATTTGACATATTTTCTGCAACGCACTGCAATTCTTCCGTATCTTTTGTATACATCGACAAATCTCACAATTACATTTAACCTCTCTCCCCCTTGCATGATCCAAGTGCACGACTATCTTTTGTCCCTGCTTTGCACCTATTATATAAACCCGTTTTTTCTTTCTCACTACTGTTTTCCGCCTCATTTCCCTGATATCTTCGGCGGTTTTTTCGGCATCGCATTTCATAAAAGTACGACTTATAGGATTTTTAGAGAAGTTGCACCATTTTTTTTGACTTTTTTCTCTATATTGTCCATTGCGCACAGACAATTGTAAGCTTTATACTAGTAATAGTGAGACTCTTTCCCACACAGAAAGAGTGAAATCAGAAAGAGAGGTTGTTTATTCATGGCACAGAATAAGATCACCCGCCGCAATTTCCTGCGCGCAGCGACCGTTTCCGCAGCAGCTGCTGCTGTTACCTGCGCAGCTCCCTCCGCATCTGCTTGCGAGTCTCTCGTCAAAGTGGATCTGCAGATCCTTGCAACCAGCGATACCCACGGTAAGTTTGGTACTTTCGACTACGCAGCTTACAAGGACGACACCTCCGGCAGCGTGGCTCAGCAGGCTACCGCCATCAAGGCAAAGCGCACTGCCACCACTCTGGTCATCGACTCCGGCGATACCATTCAGGGCAACTCCGCTGATCTGTTCCTGACCGATGAAGTGCACCCCATGGCTGCTGCCATCAACGCCATCGGCTACGACATCTACACCACCGGCAACCACGAGTACAACTACGGCATGGATGTCACCCAGAAGTTCCTCTCTCAGCTGAAGGCCACCTGCCTGACCGGTAACGTCTATGGTCCGGACGGCAAGCCTCTGGCAAAGGGTTACACCATCGTCCGCAAGGGCGGTCTGAAGATCGGTGTCATCGGCATGGTCACCCCCAACATCACCCGTTGGGACGCTAAGAACCTGGAAGGCTGGACTGTCACCAACCCCGTTGAAGAGTCCCGCAAGATCATCGACCAGATCAAGGATAAGGTCGATGTCATCATCGGTGTCATGCACATGCATACCACCAACGAGTACGACGTTTACGGTTCCGGCGTGTACGATCTGATCGATGCCTGCCCCGAGTTCGCAGTCGTCGTTGCTGGTCACGGCCACCAGCGCGTCAACGAAGTCTACAACGGCACCATCATCGTTGAGAACAAGTCCAACGGTCAGGATCTGGCTGAGGTCCACCTGCAGATGGAGCGCCTGTGGAACGGCAAGTGGGTCATTCTGGACAGCTCCTCTGAGGTCAGCGACATCAATGGCTACGAGGCTGATCCCGCAGTGGTCGATCTGCTGGCTTCCTACGACGAGCGCGCTAAGGAAGACGCTAACACTGTGATCGGCGAGCTGCGCGGCGGCAACTTTGCTCCTGCTAACGAGATCACTCAGATCCCGCAGCCGATGATCCAGGATACCGCTATGCTGGACTTCATCAACGAAGTGCAGATGTACTACACCGGCGCTGTTGTTTCCGCAACCGCTATGACCTCCATGACCTCCAACGTGATGGAAGGCGTCATCCGTAAGCGTGATCTGGCATCCATCTACACCTATGCCAACACCCTGTACAAGGTCCGCATGACCGGCGAGCAGCTGCTCAAGTTCATGGAGTGGTCCGCTGGCTTCTATCAGACCTACAAGCCGGGCGATCTGACCATCGCATTCGAGCCTTCTACCCGTTACTATCTGTACGACACCTTTGCAGGCGTTAAGTACGATATCGACGTTTCCAAGGAAGCTGGCAACCGCATCCAGAACCTGACCTGGATGGATGGCCGTCCCGTCGATCCCGACGAGAGCTTCATTGTTGCTGTCAACAACTACCGCTACTCCACCCAGATGATGGCTGCTCCCTCCGACATGTTCGCTGCTGGCGATACCGTACCTGAGCTGCTGGAGATCGACGTCAAGGGCGAGCTGGGCGGCATCCGCGAGATGCTGGGCGAGTACATCAAGACCGTCAAGGGCGGCGTGATCGAGCCCATCGTTGATAACAACTGGAAGATCATCGGCAACAACTGGGATGCTGCAAAGCACGACAAGGCTGTTGAGCTGCTCCACGAGGGCAAGCTGCTGCTGGGTCAGAATGTTGACAGCCGCACCCTGGCAACCAAGAAGATCACCGAGGCTGACATCAAGGGCTTCTGACTTGATCTGTTGATCACCCCATTCCCTTTTCCCTGATCGCAATTACGACCGGAGTCCCCGAAAGGCGGCTCCGGTCGTTTTTTGTCCGTAGAAGCCTTCGCCCCCTTCCCTGCACACAAAAAAGACCTCCCTGCGCAGCATTTCCACTGCACAGGGAGGTCTTATTCGTTTGCGTTATGGAATCAACCGTTCTGCGGATGAACGATATCGCGCCAATCGAGGTCACCGCGTTCCAAGCCGTGGATCAGCACCTCTGCGGTCGCGATATTGGTCGCCATGGGGATGTTGTGCACATCGCACAGGCGCAGCAGGGTCATCTCATTCGGCTCGCTGGGCTTCGCGTTGATAGGATCGCGGAAGAACAGCAACAGGTCGATCTCATTGCATGCAATGCGGGACGCGATCTGCTGATCGCCGCCCTGAATGCCCGCCAGAAAACGCTGCACCTGTAAACCAGTCGCCTCCGAGATCAGTTTGCCGGTCGTGCCAGTCGCCACCAGCTTATGCTGGCTCAGAATCCGGCAATATGCCGTGCAGAACTGAACCATCAGCTCCTTTTTGGAGTCATGCGCAATCAGTGCAATCGTCATCCGTACCCTCTCCTCCGTTGAACGTTTGTATACAAATCTTCGTTATAGATGATACCACAAAAACAAACCTTTTACAACCATTTTTTATACAAAACATTCAATTTTTCATAAAATTGCGCTTTTCTTCTCGGTCATACCAGCTCATTCCGCCGTTTGTGCCAACGCAAGTTCTTTCGCAGCAAGTTCTTCCGCCAGCGTGCCGTCCTTCATGGCAAAATAGGCATCGAAGATCTCAGTCACCAGCTTGCTGGCGCGGGAGCCGCCGCCGCCATACTCGATCACAACACCGATCGCGATCTCCGGATCCTCCGCCGGACCATATGCGATCATCATCGTGTTGGTATAAGGCTTTTTGGTGCTTCCGACCTGATATGTCTCGCTGCGCTGGGGCGAACCTGTCTTTGCCGCAATGGTATACGGATAACGGGACAGATAGCTGTTCGTGGTCGACATCTGGATCATGCCCTCCCGGACCGTTGCAAAGGTATCGCCGCTGTCCTCAATGACATCCATGATCTCCGGCTGGGTCTCACTGAGCACTTCGCCGGTGTTGGTATCCAAAATCGCCTTGACGAAATGAGTACGGTAGCGCACACCGTCGTTGGCAAGGGTCGCCGCATAGGTGGCAAGCTGTACCGGCGTAACCACCGTGTTGCCCTGCCCGATCGCCGCCTGAATGTCCAGCGATGCAGTATAGTTGGAGTCGTTCTTGGTGGTCAGGCGACCCGTAGCCTCGTTGACCTCCACGCCAGTGCGCTGACCAAGGCCCAGCTTATAGGCATAGGCATCATACACATCACTGGTCAGCCGGCGCCCCACATCGTAAAAGAAGATGTTGCAGCTGTACTTGATCGCATTGATGACGTTGACATTGCCGCGGTGGTTGCTGACCGTACTGCACCGGGGGTGATAGCCCTGATAATAGGTGTAGGTGCCCGTACAATTCACGGTGGAGTGCGGGTTGATCACCCCGCTGCTCAGACCTGCCACTGCCACGGCGGGCTTGAAGGTCGAACCGGGGGTATACAGACCCAATAGTGCGCGGTTGTACAGCGGCAGAGCAGGGTCTTTGCTGTACTCGCCATACTGGGTCGCATACAGGTTCTGGTCAAAACTCGGATAGTTGGATGCCGCCAGAATGCTGCCGTCCTTCACATCGAGCACTACGACCGCGCCCGCATCCGCATCCTTGCCGTGCATCTCAAAGGTCTTGTTGATCCACTCGATGTTGCTCTCCAGCGCCAGATCCACCGCACGCTGGAAGTCGCTGTCGATGGTCAGCTGCACCGTATGTCCCGGTTCCGGGATGGTGGTCAGGCGGGTATCCACGATCACGCCGGCTGAGTTGCGGGTGATGGTCTGCACGCCGTCCTTGCCGCGCAGCTCGTCCTCATAGACCGATTCCAGACCCGACACGCCGATCAGATCGTTCATATTATAGCCTTTTTCCCGCAAGGGATAGGTCACCTGACCGTTTTCGTCCTTGACCTTCCAGCGCTCGGCCGTGATCTTGCCCACACGCCCCAGCACCGCCGGGACGATCGTGCTCTGTTCATAGCTGCGGGTGGAGGTCTGTACGATCTCCACACCGGGCAGTGCAAGGCTATTTTCCTTAATGGTCGCAACGGTCAGCTCACTGACGTTCTCTGCCATGACAAAGTTGTTCACATTGGAGAATGCCTGCCGCCCCATCTCATAGTGGATGCCCGCCAGCACCCGCTGCCATTCCAGCGGAAACCGATCCAGCTTGTTCTTCTCGACCAGCATCTCCATCACATCATTCGCGGTGGCGTACTGCTGCAAACCGAGGGTCTCTTTCATGTCTGCGAGCGATTTCTGATCGCTGCCGCTTGCGTCATCGTCCGTAAAGACGTAGTTCCCGGCCGCATCCGGCTCGCTGATCAGCAATGTATCCGTCCAGCTTTCGCCGTTCTGGCGGAACATCTCCACCAACGTCTGGAGCAGCAGATCTACGTCCTGCCCACCCATCAGCAGCTTGTTGAGCACCACATTGTAGCCGGTGGTGCTGGTGGCGATGCGTTTGCCGTTCGCATCCACGATATCACCGCGCGCCGCCGTGACCGTAAAGCGGTAATCGGTGGTGCTGGTCGCCTTTGCCTTGAACTCGTCCCCGTTGACCAGCTGCAAAAAGATCAGGCGCAGTGCATACAACCCCATCAGGATACACGCCGCCGCGATCAGCAGCAGCATTCTCCGCACCACGATCTTGCGTTCATTCTGGTTCATTTATCTCTCCTTGTGCGGCTCAGATCACGCCGTTGTCGATCTTGTATTCCTCATAGATCCGCCGTACCAGCAAAAACTCCAGCAGCGCAAGCGGGATGGTCAATGCCGCCGAGGGCAGCACGAACCGAAGGTAGCGCACCAGTGCACCGCTGTAGCCCGGCATATAATAGAAGAACAGCCAATCGGTCGAAAGCAGCCCGACCGCCGCCACCGTGCTGATGGCTGCAAAGTTGCCCGGCGCACATTGCAGGTAGACCTGCACCAGCACCGAGACCGCAAAACAGAGCAGCAGCATTGCCAGCGCCAGCATGCCGACCGTGCGCCCCGCTGTGTAATCCCACAAAAGGCCGCCGACCGTGCCGAACAACGCACCCGCGAACTCGCCTTCAAACACCGCGACCGCCAGACACAGCGGCAGCAGGAACAGCGGCTTTGCCTGCCCGATCTGCAGCAGACCCGGCGTTGTTTGCAATGCCGCGCAGACAAACAGCGCCAATGCGTAGAAGAACCACTTCAGGATCTGGCTGCGGCTGCGTTTGCGCCGTGATTCCATACTCCAAGCCCCCTCAATAGTCGATGATCACAAAAACGTGCTTGACGGTGCGCGGATCCGCACCCGGGCGGATGACCGCAATGGTCGATTTACCGCTGATCTCCGGCTCCAGCCGATCTACCGTTCCCACCAGAACATCCGGCGGGAACACGCCGCCCAGCCCCGTGGTGATGATCTGATCCCCCACGCGCGCATCGGTACCGCGATCCAGATTAGTCAAGGCGCACAGCCCCTCTGCTGCGTAGTCCGCACTGCCGTTGATGATGCCGTTTTCCCGCGTGCGGGAGATCACGCCCGCCGCATTGAAGCTGGGATGCAGGATGGTCATGACCTTACAGCTCGTCGCGTCCACCTCACGCACAACGCCCAACAGGTAGCCCCTGTCACTGATGACGGCGTCGTTGAGCTCGACCCCGTCCGAAGAGCCCATATCCAGCGTAAAGCCGCCGAACTCATCCAACGGGTCGCGCCCGATCACAAAGCCGGAGACATAGCTCATCTCACTGTTTTTGTCCTGAATGCGTGCCAGCGCCTTATAGGCTTCGTTCTCTGCCTTGATGCGGTCGTATTCCACCATCTGCTGGCGCAGCTCTGCGTTTTCCGCTTCGAGCTGCTCGTTCTGAGCGATGATCTCATCGATGCTGGTATACTTCCCCCACACCGATGCCACACCGCCGCTGATCGAAGCCGTGATCTGCTGGAACGGTGTCAGGATCACGCTCAGCAACTCCTGCGGTGCAGCAGTCAGGCGGCCGTTTGCACCGGCATAGGCCATGATGCCCACCAGAAACGCCGCCACGACGATCAGGATCTTAAATTTCCATGTTTCAAAAAAGTCCTTCAATGGAGTATCCCCCTGTGCAGCTGCACACGGCAGCCCGTAAAAAAGCGCGGACAGCAAAGCCATCCGCGCAAGGAACGATTTTTGCAGCGGAAAACCACGCAGGTTTATCAACGTTAAAGATTTTTCCGCAAAATAAAGCCTGTTCCGCTTACATGTGCCCGCCGTCGGTATCCAGAACGTCGTGCAGCACATCCACATGATCCAGCACCGCGCCGGCACCCTTTGCCACGCAGTCCAGCGGGTCCTCCGCAATATGGACATCAATGCCGGTCTCGCTCTGGATCAGCTGATCCAGGCCACGCAGCATTGCACCGCCGCCGGTCAGGGTGATGCCGCGGTCGATGATATCTGCACTCAGCTCCGGCGGGGTACGCTCCAGCGTCTCCTTGATGGCGCTGGTGATCTTGACCAGGCACTCCAGCAGTGCCTCACGCACATCCTCAGAATGCACAACGATGTTCTTGGGCAGACCATCCACGAGGTTGCGGCCCTTGATCTCCATCGTCATCTCTTCTTCCAGCACATATGCGGAACCGATCTCGATCTTGATCTGCTCTGCGGTACGCTCACCGATGAGCAGGTTGTACTTGCGCTTGATGAAGGCAATGATCGCCTGATCGAACATATCACCTGCCATGCGCACGCTGCGGGAAGCCACGATGCCGCCCAGCGAGATGACTGCGATCTCTGCCGTGCCGCCGCCGATGTCCACGATCATGCTGCCGGTCGGCTCGCTGATGGGCAGACCTGCACCGATCGCAGCCGCCATCGGCTCCTCGATGACCGACACCTGACGTGCGCCCGCCTTCAGCGTTGCTTCACGCACAGCGCGGCGCTCCACCTCGGTGACACCGGAGGGGATGCAGATGACCACGCGGGGGCGGGAGAACATGCTGTTGCCGCATGCCTTCTTCAGGAAGTTCTCCAGCATATTTGCGGTGATGTCAAAGTCCGCAATGACGCCGTCCTTCAGCGGACGGACAGCCACGATGCTGCCGGGAGTACGGCCGATGACCGCCTTTGCCTCGGAACCCACGCAGCGCACCTCATCGGTCTTGGTGTCCACAGCCACCACCGACGGCTCACGCATCAGGATGCCCTTGCCCTTCATATAAACCAGTGTATTGGCAGTGCCCAGATCAATGCCAACATCCTTTGAAAACAAACCCATTGTTAATAGCCTCTCCTTCAGAAAAATCTATCCCAAACGGCAAGCGGCAGTTCAAGCTGCCGCTTTACGCAGAATAACACGTTTATATTATAGCCCCGCGCCGCCAATTTCACAAGCATTTCAGCAAGTTTTTTTCTTTTTTCCCATTTTTATCGCACAAATTTTTCCAGCAAACGGATCGTCCGGCTGACCGGCAGACCCATGATCGTGTAGTAATCGCCCTCGATCCGGTCCAGCCAGAGTGCCGCGCGCCCCTGAATGGCGTATGCACCCGCCTTGTCATAAGGCTCTGCTGTTGCGGTATATGTATCGACCTCCGCCTCGCTCATCGGGAAAAAGGTCACTTTGCAGCTATCCACAAAGCTCTCGGTCTGCGTTCCGTCCGAGATGCACACACCCGTGTGCACAGCATGGGTCGAGCCAGACAGGGCCCGCAGCATCCGCTTGGCATCCTCTGTGTCCTTTGGTTTGCCGAACACCTCGCCGCCAACGTCCACCACGGTATCGCAGCCAATGACCACCGCACCCGGATGTTCCGCCGCCACTGCCAGACACTTGCCGCGCGCGAGCTTCTCCACCAGCTCTGCCGGGCTGCCCGCCTGCACGGTATCCTCATCAAAGTCACTGACGCAGACCGTAAAATCGGTCGTGCAGAGTGAGAGCAGCTCTTTGCGGCGCGGGCTGCCGGAAGCAAGGATCAGTTCCATGCGCCGCCTCACTTTCCGGTGGAGCCAAAGCCGCCCGCACCGCGCTGAGTGTCACCCAGCTCCTCTGCCGGGACGAACGCTGCCGTGTACACCGGCGCAATGCAGAGCTGTGCCACCCGCTCGCCCGGCTGGATGGTGTAGGCTTCGGTGCCCAGATTGATCATCGGCACCTTTAGCTCGCCGCGGTAATCGCTGTCGATGACGCCCACGCCGTTCGCCATGCAGATACCGTGCTTGATGGAAAGGCCGCTGCGGGCATACACCAGCGCCACGCTGTGTGCGCCGGGCAGCTCGATGGCAAGCCCCGTGGGGATCAGCGCACGCTGCTGCGGCGCGAGGGTCAGCGGCTCGTCCAGCACAGCACACAGGTCGGCTGCAGCAGCACCGGAAGTCGCATAGGCGGGCACCTGTGCCCGCTCGTCCAGTACCTTATATTTTACAGTGATCGGTTCCATATCATTCATCCTCATTCATTTTTAGTTCGTACCCTTGAAATACAGCCCGCGGGTAAAGTCCCCCTCAAACGGTGCACGGCTGCGGATCAGGTTCAGGATCTCCTCTGCCTGCTCACGGGTCTCCAGCGTAAAGTACGCTACACCGTAATCCACTGCCAGTGCGCCCGGCTTATCGCCCATATAAATAGGAACAGGGTTATAGATGGTGCGCACGCCCATGCCGCACCGCACCGGAAACTTCTTCGCCTTGCGGTCGGTCAGCTCTCCCGCCTTGTCACAGTGCGCACAGTCGTGGATGTTCTGCAGCGGACAGGCGCGGGTGAGCATCAGCGGCATGTGACCATAGATCAGCGCACCTGTGGGGATCTTCTCGCCCCCGCGCTCCGGTGCGATGGTCGCAATGTCGGTATCCTTGACCTCCGGCAGGATGAGCAGGCTGTTCAGCCCCTGCTCCGCATAGAACTGCGCCGAAAGCTGGTTGGTGATGTTCAGCCCGAAACCGCCGGACAGCGGCAGCCCGCGGCACAGCCGCAGATGGGCAATGTTGCTTGCCTCATATCCGGCAAAGCCCTGCGTCCTGGTCGCTTCAACGCGGCGCTCGGTGTCCTTTTCCAGTGCGCCGAACATGGCACGCGGCAGCTCCAGAATGGTCTTTGCACGCCACTTTTCGGGCACACGATCCGCCTGCGCAATGGGCAGAATCAGATATTCCACGTTGCCAAGTGCATTTTCCGGCACCTGATCCCAGTTTTCAAACCGCGCGCGCAGCACACGGCGTGCCGCACCCGGGCGCTGGACAAGCTCCGGAGCGTGCTCCTCGGTCGTTGCCCACGGGCGCAGAACCTCACGCTTTTTCAGCAGTGCCTCCAGCGCTTCGCGGCGCAGCTCGTTGACCGCACTGCCCGGGATGAACCACGGACCTTCGTCCATTTCCACCGTGATATCCTCCACCACGAACGGCGTACCGCCGGTCTTGGCAAGGCTGCGGCGCAGGCTCTCGGTGGGGTCAGTGCGGGCAGGCTGCGGTTCAGCATCGCCATAGGCGAACGCCTTGTTGCCGTCCGCATCCACAACGGTCAGCTTCTCGCCGCCCTCCTCGATCTCCAGCTTCATGCGCACCGGCACACGGGAACGCTCGCGGCGGTACAGCTCACGCAGCTGCGGCAGAGTCTTTTTGGTCAGCTCGGCATCCGCCTCGCTGCGCACGCCAAACATCGTACCATCGATCTTTCCATCCAGATAACCGGAGGTGAAGCCGGAACGGCTGAACGCATTCTTCAGCAGATCCCGGTCGTAGGCTCTGCCCTCGCGCCCGGCAAGGCAGGCGCTGACCGCCGCCGCCACATACTCCGGTGTGCGCAGGCGGCCCTCGATCTTGGCGGAAGCCACCCCGAGCGCCTGAAGCTTATCCAGCTTGTCAATGACCGAGTTGTCCTTGAGCGACAGGTGATGCAGCCGCCCGGGCTTGCCCTCCGGCAGCTCGTTTGCTTCAAACGGCAAACGGCACGGACCCGCGCAGGAGCCGCGGTTGCCGCTGCGCCCGCCCAGGAAGGCGGACATATAGCACTGACCGCTCATGCTCATGCACAGCGCACCGTGCACAAAGCACTCGGTCTCAATGCCGCAGTTCTTGGTGATGTGTTCCACCTCCGGCAGGCTCAGCTCACGCGCCAGCACCACACGGGTAAAGCCCAGCTCCTTGAGCTTGAGCGCGCCATTCAACGTATGCACGCTCATTTGGGTCGAGCCATGGCGGGGCAGCTCCGGAGCAATGCGCCCGATCAGCTGTGCCACCGCCAGATCCTGACAGATGACTGCATCTGCGCCGCTGGCGGCAACCGCCCGCACCGCCGCTTCCAGCGCGGCAAGCTCGGTGCCGTAAACAGTCGTGTTCAGTGCAACATGCACTGCCACGCCGCGGGCATGGCAGAAGCACACTGCTTCCTTAAGACTCTCAGCGTCAAAATTGCCTGCACCCGTGCGGGCATTGAAGCCGGAAAAGCCCAGATACACCGCATCCGCGCCGCTGAACACGGCTGCACGGAGCATTTCTTCGCTGCCCACCGGGGCAAGGATCTCGATCTTAGACATAATTCTCCTTTATACTATAAATAAGGTATGACTTATTCGTTCGTCTGTGCTGCCGCCTGTGCCGTGCGTTCCTCCCGGCGCTGTTCCCGGTTGCGCATTTTTGCAAGCTGCTCCCGCAGAGCCGCCGCCTCGCGCCGCAGGACCTCGTTCTCCGCCTTCGCCTTGTCCTCTGCCAGTTTCGCCCGCGCCGCGTCTGCGATATAGTCCTGGATCTGGCAACGCATATTTTCCGCGCTGCCGGTGCTCTTGCGGTACTCATCCAGATAGTCCATGGCGCAGAACACCGCCGCCTTGGTCACCGAAAGGTTCGTATTCTCATCCAAAAGCTTCGTAATATCGTCATCCAGCTTTTTTGCCAGTGCCAGAATATATTTTTCCGAGTCGGTCGTTGCGATCGCATACGGTGTCCCTGCGATCGTCACCCGTACCTTGTTTACCATTGCGCTCACCCCGCGCAGCGTCAGGGCGTTTTTCAGCCCGGTGCCCGAAACCTCCGGTTTTTCGCTCATTTCCGGAAAGTTTCAGTGCAGCCGCAAGGCTCTCCCCCTGACACGCCGCATCTTTCTTTTCAAATGTTCGAGTTTCCCGGCTCATTACTCAGAGAGTTTCTCTGTGTCCCATGCCAGAAAAGCCGTTTTCTCCCTCTATTATAATATAAATACGCATCAAGAAAAAGTGTATTTTTTGAATTTTCAGCAGATTTGTCAGAAAGTGCCCCAAAAAAATGGCAGTTACAGAAAAATTCCCGTGATTCCTTGCATTTGCGGCGCATTCATATTATAATATCTTTGTTATGTCGGTAGCAATGGTAGAAGAGGGAGAGTATCTGCTGCCGGTATTTGTTCCATTATTTCAATATTTCATGCACTTGTGCAGATAGGAGTACGTTTATGACATCGAAAGAATTCGGCAAAATTCTTCAGGATAAGCTGACCAGCGAGTACGGCGTTGAGCTGAGCGTTGCGTCCAAGCAGCAGATCTACCGTTCTCTGGCACTGATCTGCCGCCAGATGATGAGCGAGAACCACAAGAAGTTCCAGTCCAAGGCCATTGGCACCGGCACCAAGCAGGTCTATTACCTCTGCATGGAGTTCCTGATGGGCCGCAGCCTGAAGGTGAGCCTGTTCAACCTCGGCCTGGACGAGGTCGCAAAGAAGGCTCTGGCTGATGCGGACATCAATCTGGAGACCATTTTTGAGGAAGAGCCGGACGCAGGTCTGGGCAACGGCGGTCTGGGCCGTCTGGCAGCCTGCTATCTGGACGGCATGGCAACCACCGGCGTGTGCGGCACCGGCTACTCCATCCTGTACGAGTACGGCATCTTCAAGCAGAAGATCGTGGACGGCTGGCAGCAGGAGCGAGCAGACAACTGGCTGCCCGGCGGTCAGGTCTGGCTGAAGAGCCACCCCGATCAGGCAGTCGAGATCCGTTTTGACGGCGAGATCCGTGAGAACTGGGACAACGGCTTCCACTATATCCAGCACACCAACTACAACAGCGTCATGGCGATCCCCTCCGACATGTACGTTCAGGGCTACGACGGAAAGGGCGTTGCCAAGCTGCGTCTGTGGCAGGCAAAGGCTCCCGACTTCGATATGTCCAGCTTCTCTCTGGGCAACTACAACACCGCAATGAGCAAGAACGCCAGCGCAGAGCTGATCTCCAAGGTGCTGTACCCCAACGACAACCATGTTGAAGGCAAGATCCTGCGCCTGCGCCAGCAGTATTTCCTGTCTGCTGCTTCCATCGGCGACATCGTGCAGAACCACCTGTCCTCCTACGCAACGCTGGAGAACCTGCCCGACAAGGTCGCGATCCAGCTGAACGACACCCACCCCACCCTCGCTATCCCCGAAATGATGCGCATCCTGCTGGACGAGTGCGGCTTTGACTGGGATAAGGCATTCGACATCTGCCAGCGCGTGTTCTCCTACACCAACCACACCGTCATGGCAGAGGCTCTGGAGAAGTGGAATGTGGACATCTTCAAGATGACCCTGCCCCGTATCTACCAGATCGTGGTCGAGATGGATCGCCGCGCCCGCATTGAGCTGGAGAAGGCATTCCCCGGCGATCAGGGCAAGATCAACTATATGGCACTGATCGGCGACAACCAGATCCGCATGGCGAACATCTGCGCCTACACCTCCAACAGCATCAACGGTGTTTCCAAGCTGCACAGCGAGATCATCAAGGACAGCGTCTTCCACGACTACTACCTGTACAAGCCTCAGGCCTTCAAGAACGTCACCAACGGCATCGCATACCGCCGCTGGCTGCTGGCTTCCAACCCCGGTCTGTGCAAGCTGCTGGACGAGACCATCGGTGAGGGCTACAAGCACGATGCTTCTGAGCTGACCAAGCTGAACAAGTTTGAGAACGACAAGACCGTTCTGAAGCGCCTGAACGAGATCAAGCTCGCCAACAAGAAGGATTTTGCAAACTATCTGGCAAAGAGCACCGGTCAGGTCATCGACCCCAACTCCATCTTCGACTGCCAGGTCAAGCGTATGCACGAGTACAAGCGTCAGCACCTGAACGCTCTGAACATCGCTGCACAGTACCTGTACCTGAAGGAGAACCCCAACGCCGACTTCGTTCCCAAGACCTATATCTTCGGCGCAAAGGCTGCTCCCGGCTACTATATGGCAAAGCAGATGATCCGTATGATCTGCAAGCTGGGTGACCTGATCAACAACGATCCCGCTGTGCGCGATAAGCTGCGTCTGGTCTATCTGGAAGAGTACTGTGTCTCCCTGAGCGAGCACCTGATGCCCGCAGCCGAGGTCTCTGAGCAGATCTCTCTGGCAGGCACCGAGGCTTCCGGCACCGGCAACATGAAGTTCATGCTCAACGGCGCGATCACTCTGGGCACTCTGGACGGTGCAAACGTCGAGATCGCAGAGGCTGCCGGCAAGGAGAACGAGCTGATCTTCGGTATGCTGACTCCCGAGGTCAACAACCTCAAGCGCACCGGCTACCACCCCAACGCCTTCATCATGGGCGACGACGTTGCCAACTCCGCTCTGAACTTCCTGGAGCGCGGCTGGAACGGCGAGAACTTCCGCGAGGTCACCGAGAACCTGCGTTCCAGCGACCCGTATATGGTCATGGCAGACTTCAAGGACTACCGCCGTGCACAGGCCGACCTGCAGAAGCTGTATGCTGACCGTGAGAAGTGGGCACACATGAGCCTGAAGAACATCGCAAACAGCGGCATCTTCAGCGCAGACCGCTCCGTGCTGGACTACGCACGCGACATCTGGTATGCTTCCACTGTCCCGATGGGCAAGTAAGCTTCCCTTTGTGTCGGGCTTTCCAAAACAGTAAGTCCAACCACCTGTAATTTGCAGCAGCCCCGGTGTGCTTGACACTCCGGGGCTTTTTTGGAGAAAGGACGATCCCTTTTGTCTTGTCTGTTCAATAGCTACGACCCCTATTTCAAGCAACCCTTTGGTGCCGTGCGCGCCGGGCAGAGCGTCAAGCTCAGCCTGTGCATCCCGGAGCATCTGGGCTATGTGGACCCGCACCTCGTTCTGCAAAAAGAGGGTAAATACGACGTGCCTGTGCATTATCGAATGCAGTTCGACGGTCAGACCCCGCAGCAGAACCACTTCTCCGTGGAGGTCACCCTGAACGATCCGGGGCTGTACTTCTATTACTTTGACCTTTATACCGACTTCCGCCGCATCGTGCGCGGTGCCGACAACTGCGGTGTTCTGAGCTGGCAGAACGGTGAAAGCTGGCAGATCACCGTCTACGAGCCGGACTTCCAGACCCCGGAAAGCATCAAGGGCAAGGTGTTCTATCAGATCTTCCCCGACCGCTTCTGCGAGGGCGTGGAAAACAAACCCATGCCCTTTGCTGACCGCCTGTATCAGGCGGACAAGCACGCCGAACCGTTCTGGCAGCCGAATGAGATCGGCGGCCACCTCAACGAGGATTATTTTGGCGGCGACCTCAAGGGCATCCAGTACAAGCTGCCCTACCTGCGCGATATGGGCATCGACTTCATCTATCTGAACCCCATCTTTGAAGCGCACTCCAACCACCGCTACAACACCGCAGACTATCTCAACGTAGACCCCCTGCTGGGCACCAACGAGGACTTTGAGACCCTGTGCGCCGAAGCCAAGAAATACGGCATCGGCATCGTGCTGGACGGCGTGTTCAGCCACACCGGTTCTGACAGCCGCTATTTCAACCGCGAGCGCCGTTACGGTGATGGCGGCGCCTACTGGGACGTCCACTCCCCTTACCGCAACTGGTACGATTTCGATCGCCGCTACAAGGGCGGCTACCGAAGCTGGTGGGGCTTTGAGACTCTGCCGGAGGTCAACGAAGAGACCCCCTCCTTCGTTGAGTTCATCACCGGCGAGGGTGGTGTCATCGATACCTGGCTGCGCCGCGGCGCGGCAGGTTTCCGTCTGGACGTTGCGGACGAGCTGCCGGACGAATTCATTGAAAAGATCCGCGCCGCCGTCAAACGGGTCAGCCCGGAAAAGTTCCTGCTGGGCGAGGTGTGGGAAGACGCCACCACCAAGTTTGGCTACGGCCAGCGCCGCACCTACCTGCGCGGCAAAGGGCTGGACAGCGTGATGAACTATCCGTTCAAGAACGCCGTGCTGGACTTTATCAACGGCAAGCCCGCAGAGCAGGCAGCAAACGAGATCCTTTCCATCTGCGAGCACTACCCTGCCCCGGCGATGGATACGGCACTCAACTTCCTGTCCACCCACGACACCGAGCGTGCCCTGACCGTCATTGCGGACGAACCGGCAAACGGGCGCGGGCGCGAGTGGCAGAGCGGCCGCAGCGTGACCGGTGAAGCGTATGAAGAAGGTATGCTGCGCCTGCGCATGGCGTATGCCATCATCTACACACTGCCCGGCGTGCCCTGCCTGTACTACGGCGACGAGATCGGCATGCAAGGCTACCGCGACCCCTTCAACCGCGGCTTCTATTGCTGGGACAGCCACGAGGAGCGGCTGCGCCCCGTGCTGGCACAGCTTGCACAGCTGCGCCACACCTGTGAAGCGTTCCGCACCGGCGAGCTGCGTGTTCTGCGCGCCGAGGGCGGCGTGCTGCACTACCAGCGCGTGGGTGACTTTGAAACAGCAGAGATCATCGTCAATCGTTCCGAGCACATCATTGTGGAGCCGCTGGCAAGCGGTAAGCACACCGAGGTGAACCCGATGGGCTTTACCATCGTTGTGGAAGAGAATGGGCACAACCCCGACCACAGCTATTATGATGTAACGTAACGCCTTCCAGGAGGAATCTCTCATGAAACGTATCCATCACCAGCTCGTGACCTCTTGTATATTTCTGCTTTGTCTGCTGCTTTTCGGCTGCAGCGTCGGCTCCCATACCGATAGCAGAAATCCCCTCCATGTTTCCAATCAGGCAAATCAGGATTTCTCCATTTGGATCGTTACAATGGAGGAGCATCAGGTTCCGGTCACGTATTCTTATGATCCTTCCCGCGGAACGGAGATCTTGACGATCCAGACGCCCGTGGGACTGCTTAAAGATTACCGACTTACTGCCGATGCCGATTTCACGCTCCCTGTCTCGGTCAGCGATTTGAAGGTCCCCCTTTATCTTTGTCTGAAAGACAGCTTTGGTCACTACTTCTTCTACGCGCTTGATGAATTGTCTGAACCTCAAAGCTACTTTAAGGTCACCCTTCAGCTGGAGGACGAGCTGCCCGTATTCGCAATCGACTGGGGCGATGGCGCTCTGCAGATGGTCTATCCTGCCTTGTCCAGTAATAAACAGTATCAGGAGTATGTTCGCTGGTCCAACTGGGGTGTTGTAAGCTATGACGATATCTCTGATGCTGATTTCTGGTTGACCAAAACCGGCTACACCTCCCAAAAGTGGCTTCGTGTTTATGGAAGCGCCGATTCCTCTCGCTACACCTCCGAAGCGCAAGCCTCAAGCCACATGGTCAGGATCAGCTTCCCTGTATGGAACCTCGTAAACGGTCAGAAGATCGCTTCCACCGCCTCTCTGTGGATCCACGCCTCTCTTGCTGATGATGTTGTAAATATTTTCACAGAGATCTTCAACGATCCGGAACAATTTCCGATCAACAGCGTCGGCGGCTACAATTGGCGCGGCGATTTTTCCAGCAGTCAACACAAGGATGGACTTGCTATCGATATCAATCCCACTGAGAACTACGAGATCCGCAATGGAACCATTATCTCCGGTTCTTTCTGGGATCCCTCCTCCAGCCCCTATTCTATTTCTGAGGAAAGTTCTGTCGTCCGCATCTTCCGCAAATATGGATGGAGTTGGGGCGGCAATGCATGGGCCGGCTATACAGAACCTGCCGACGAAGGCCATCACGATTATATGCATTTCTCTTATTTGGGCACCTGACAGTCTCTCTGTTCCTCCAGACCCCAGCCGCTTCGGCCGGGGTCTTTTTTGGCCCATTTTATTCCAAATTTCGTGTGCTGCGCAACGTATTCAATCAAAAAGCTTGACCTTCCCCCTACTGGATGGCGTATAATAGACCCATAAGGAGGTTGAGCACATGCATATCGATCCCGTTTTATGGCTGATCGCCGTTGTCGGCTTCCTCATTCTGGAAGCGACCACCTTCAACATGACTTCGGTGTGGTTCGCCATTGGCAGCGCTGCCGCAATGCTCAGCTGCCTGTTCACCGATTCGTTCCGGGTGCAGGCGGTGATTTTTGTTGTGGTCAGCCTTGCCTGCCTGATCGCATTCAAGCCCCTGACCGCCCGCCTGCACAAGGCTGCCACCCCGACCAACGGGGACCGCAATCTGGGCAGAGAGGCGGTCGTTCTGACCGAAGTCACTGCCGAAAACGCCGGGCGTGTCCGTCTGGACGGTGTTGACTGGAACGCCCGCAGCAATACCCCCGGTGAGGTTTTTGCTCCTGGTGAGCACTGCCGTGTCGTTTCCATCCAGAGCACCCTTCTGTTGGTGGAACGCATCTCTGCCGAAAGCCGCAAGGCTTGAGATACTATTTTATAAAGGAGAATATGTCTATGTTGTTTTTGATCCTTGCCCTGATCGTCATCGTATTGCTGGTGGTCATCACCAACATCGTCATCGTCCCGCAGTCCAAGGTGTATGTCATCGAGCGCCTTGGCAGCTACTCCGACACTTGGAACGCTGGTCTGCACGTTAAGCTCCCCTTTATTGAGCGCATCGCCAAAAAGGTCAGCCTGAAGGAGCAGGTCGCAGACTTCCCTCCCCAGCCGGTCATCACCCGCGATAACGTCACCATGCAGATCGACACAGTTGTGTTCTTCCAGGTCATGGATGCAAAGCTCTATACTTACGGTGTTAACCAGCCCATCTCCGCTATCGAGAGCCTGTCTGCCACCACCCTGCGCAACATCATCGGTGAGATGGAGCTGGATCACACCCTGACCAGCCGTGATATCATCAACGGAAAGATCACCGCCATTCTGGACGAAGCCACTGACAAGTGGGGCATCAAGGTCAACCGCGTGGAGGTCAAGAACATCATTCCCCCGCGTGAGATCCAGGAGGCCATGGAAAAGCAGATGAAAGCTGAGCGCGAAAAGCGTGCCGTCATCCTGAAGGCAGACGGCGAAAAGCAGGCTGCTATCACTGCCGCTGAAGGTGAAAAGGCCGCCGCCATCCTGCGTGCAGATGCTGTCAAGCAGCAGCGCATCCTTGAAGCTGAGGGCGAAGCACAGGCGATCCTCGCCGTCCAGCAGGCAAACGCCGATGCCATCCGTCTGCTGAACGAAGCCATGCCCAACGACAAGGTGCTTGCTCTGCGCAGTCTGGAAGCGCTGGCAAAGGTAGCAAATGGCAAGGCGACCAAGATCATCATCCCCTCCGAGCTGCAAAACCTCGGCGGTGTGGTACCCAGCATCAAGGAGCTGCTGACCGACCCGAAGGACGCCGAATAATGCTCACTTGTACCCCGGAACGCCCGTTCCGGGGTTTTTGATTGCAAAGCGCGTGCAAATATGATAGGATAGTTTCAAAGGACCGCACAAACGAAGGGAGTTTCCTATGATCTACGATACCCTGAACAACCTGCCCAATTATCTGGGTCTGACCGACAACCTTGACACCGTGATCGAATACATCATGGCACGGGACATCAACACTCTGCCCGCCGGGCGTACCCGCATTGACGGCGAAAAGGCGGTAGTCACTGTCAGCACTGTGACCCCGCAGGCTTCTGAAAAGGCACTGTTCCAGCGCCGCGACAACCACCTGACCCTTGAGACCGATCTGGAGGGCAGCGAGCTGTTCGAGGTCTCTCTGGGCGAGCTGACCCCCACCAAGCCCACCGACGAAGCCGCCGACCTGACCGTTGGCACCGCCGGCACCAGCATCGCCGGAATGCTTTGCGAAGGACGCTTTGCCCTTTACCTCGCCGGGGAGCCGTATAAGTCCGGCCTGAAGGCACAGGGCTGCGGCAAGCTGAAGAAGGCTGTGTTCAGCATCGAACTGGACGAGGATGACGAGGAGAGCGACACTGAAGCGGAGGATTGATCCCATGAAGCGTTTTGTCAGCATTTTTGCAGGAGTATTGCTCTTTTTATTCGCATTCTGTTTCTGTGGCGGTATCATCTTCTTTGATATCAACAGACATGTTTACGCATGGATGGTCGCCTCTGCACTTTTGGCTTCGCTTGTCATCTGGGCGCTGCTGCGTCTGAGTGACCAGATCGACGCTCTGCAAAAACGTGTAGACGCGCTTGAAGCCGCACAAAAAGCCTCAAATCAAGCCGAATAACAACTTAAAAAGGCTCCTGCCTTTCCGGTTTTCCCCGGAGGCGGGAGCCTTTTTCACTCACTTTTTATCGGTTCCGTTCTGCCATACCATACCATGCGAGGGAGAGCCTCCACGAGAGATTGCTCAGTGCAGCGATTCCAACAAGGATCGCCGCCTGCACAGGAACGGATGTCTCCATGAAAAGACCATCCAGACTTCCCTCATTTCCGCCCAAAGCAACGCCAACGATGCCTCCGATCATGCCAACAAGCAGCAGGTAGACATACCGTGCTTTTTCCGAGCCAAAGCGGTAATAGATCGGCAGCATGATGACGCCGAACGACCAGATGACCTCTGCTCCTTGCAGCATCACCGAGATTGCCATGTCCGCCCCGATCGGTGCACCCCTGAGCCATGCCGCCAGACACACGATGCCAGACATTCCGGCTCCCAGCAGCAGCGTCAAAAAAGAGAGCAGATATTTTTCGCCCACGAGCTGCACACGGCTCAACGGCAGAGTGTTTGCATAAACGTTCCAGCCGCAGTTGCTATCGTAGGCGATCAGGGTCATGGTCAGGTTGCCAAGAATACAGCAGCCCCACACCAAAAAAACGCCGTTCTCATGCTGCAAGGTGAACACCGAGCAAACCATCATCGCCAGCACGCCCAAAATGATGAGCTTTCCATAGGCTTTTATCTGGTACCAATCTTTCAGAAGCAAACCTTTCATTGCACATTCTCCCCCTTTATCATCAGAACAAACAGTTCCTCAATACTCACCGGGGTCAGCATTGTGCCGGAAGGCACTGCATCCCGGTGCACCAGAGCTTCGGTGCCATAGGGCGTGACCCGCTTGCCGTAGACTGCGCTCGGTTCCAGCTCAGCAAGCTGTGCTGTCGTGCCGTGCCAGAGGCCAAATTCTTCCCGCAGGGTGTCCTTGTCCTCACACAAGAGCAACTTGCCCTTGTGCAGGAAGGCGATGGTATCGCAGAGCTTTTCCAGATCGCTGACGATGTGGGAAGAAACAAGGATGGCATGATCCTCCTCGCGGGCAAAATCCAGCAGAAGATCCACCACCTCATCCCGCACCACCGGATCCAGCCCGTTGGTGGCTTCGTCCAAAATCAGCAGCTTTGCCTTGTGCGACAGTGCCACAGCGATGTTGAGCTTCATCTTCATACCGGTAGAAAAGCTCGAGTATTTCTTGTTCAGCGGAAGTTCAAACCTCTTGCAATAGCCCTCATACGCCTGTGCATCCCAGTTTGGGTAGATGCCCGTCATCACCTTGCTAAGCTGCCGGGCGGTCAGGCAAAGCGGGATGCCCGCGCTGCCCAGCACCACGCCAAGTTCTTCCTTTGTCTTTACGATCGACGCTTTATTGTCAGCGCCCAGAATGGTCACGCTTCCGCCGTCCTTCTCGACCATATCCAAAATCAGCTTGATGGTCGTGCTTTTGCCTGCGCCGTTTTCACCGATCAGCCCGCAGATCATACCGCCGGGAACGACCAGATCCAGCGGCCCGAGTGTAAAGTCCTTATAGTGTTTTTCCAGCCCGTGAAGTTCCAATGCGTTCATACGCTCACTCCTCCCACATCAGATCCAGCATCTCGTGCAGCTCTGCCTTCGTCAGCTTACAGGAGACAGCCAGCTTTGCGATCCGCGCAAAATGTTCTTCGATTTCTTTCAGGTTTTCTTCCCGCAGCAGCTCGGTGTTTTTTGCTGCCACAAAGAACCCTTTAGACGGTACTGCGTACAAAAAACCATCCCGCTCCAGCTCGTCGTACGCACGTTTTGTGGTAATGACGCTGATGCGCAGATCTCGTGCCAGCCCCCGGATAGAGGGCATCGCCTCGTCCGGCTGCAACGCTCCGCTGATGATCTGATCCTTGATTTGGGTATAGATCTGGTCATAGATCGGTGCACCGCTTTTGTTATCGATAAAAAGTTCCATGGTCGTTCCTTCCAGTCAGTTGCGCAATCTGTATATGTACAGTATATACAGTAGATACACAACTGTCAAGTATTTTTAGCAAAGAAAAAGGCCTTGCCGTTTCCAGCAAAGCCTTTTGATATCATATTTCTGCTTACAGCGCCTTGATTGCAGCCTTGATGCGCTCTGCCGCCAGCTTGGTCTTTTCTGCATCGCCAAAGGCGGTCAGGCGGAAGTATCCCTCGC
>CAZUDU010000006.1:0-4107 GCA_964619455.1 uncultured Faecalibacterium sp. | reverse complement strand
GCCAGCTTGGTCTTTTCTGCATCGCCAAAGGCGGTCAGGCGGAAGTATCCCTCGCCGCACTCGCCAAAGCCCACGCCCGGCGTGCCGACCACGCCGCAGTTCTCCAGCAGCCAGTCAAAGAACTCCCAGCTCTTCATGTTGCCGGGGCAGCGCAGCCAGATATAGGGGCTGTTCTTGCCGCCGCAGTACCACACGCCGCATTCATCCAGTGCGTCCGCAATGACCTTGGCGTTGCGGCGGTAGTAGTCCAGATTTGCCTGGATCTCTGCCATGCCGCTCTCAGTGAACACCGCCGCTGCCGCACGCTGCACCACATAGGGCACGCCGTTGAACTTGGTGGTCTGGCGGCGCAGCCAGAGCTTGTTCAGGCTCATTCCCTCACGTTCCAGCTCCTTGGGCACCACGGTATAGCCGCAGCGGGTGCCGGTAAAGCCTGCGATCTTGGAGAAGGAGCAGATCTCGATCGCACACTGGCGTGCGCCCTCGATCTCAAAAATGCTGCGTGCCAGCTCGCCGTCCGAGATAAAGCACTCGTATGCGGCATCGTACAGGATGATCGCATCGTTCTTGCGGGCGTAGTCCACCCACTGCTTGAGCTGGTCACGGGTGTAGGCAGCGCCGGTGGGGTTGTTGGGGCTGCAGATATAGATGATGTCAGCCTTCACGTTCTCGTCCGGCATGCCGAGGAAGCCGTTCTCCTGCCCGGTGCGGCTATAAATGATCTTGCGCCCATCGGTCACGTTGTCATCCACATAGGTGGGGTAAACGGGGTCCGGGACCAGAACAGTGTTGTCCACATCGAACAGCCCCAGCACATTTGCCAGATCGCTCTTTGCGCCGTCCGAAATAAAGATCTCGTCCTCTTCAATGTGGGTGTTGCGGCTGGCGTAGTAGCCCTGAATGGCGCTCTTGAGGAAGCCGTAGCCCTGTTCCGGACCATAGCCATGGAAGCCGCCCTTGGTGCCCATCTCGTCAGCGGCTGCGTGCATGGCATCCACCACGCACTTTGCCAGCGGCTGGGTCACATCGCCGATGCCCAGACGGATGATCTCCTTTTCCGGGTGTGCTTCCTGAAATGCTGCCACCTTGTGGGCAATATCCACGAACAGATAGCTTGCCTTCAGCTCATTGTAATGCTGATTCATCTTCATAGTGCGTTCCCTCACTTTATCATTTTAAACTTCTACGGTGCCTTCGCAGACGATTTTGGTCGGGCCGGTCATCAGCAGCTCGTTGCCCGGCAGGATCCGGATGACCAGTTCCCCACCACGGAGCTGCACATGGATGTCCTCCCCGCGAGGGCAGATACCCTGCTCGGTCAATGCCGCTGCGGTGGCGCTGGCACCGGTGCCGCACGCCCATGTTTCGCCGCTGCCGCGCTCCCAGACCCGCATTTTCAGGTGGGTGGCATCCACTACCTCCACAAACTCGGTGTTGACCTGCTGGGGGAAGTTTGCGTGCTTCTCAAATGCCGGGCCGATGGCTTCCAGCGGCAGGCTGTCCACCTGCGGCACCACGGTGACGCAATGAGGGTTGCCCATGCTTACACAGGTGACATTCCAGCTTTTGCCGTCCACGAGCAGTGCCTTGTTGACCAGCGGCATATCCCCCATGTTCACCGCAGGAAGATCGGCAGGCAAGGTGCTGTAAACACCCATTTCCACCTGCCAGCAGCCGTTGCCCTGATACCGCATGGTCTTGCAGCCGCTGCGGGTATCAATGAGCAGCTGCGGTTTATCTGCACACAACGGCTCATGGGTCCGCAGCCACTCAGCAACACAGCGGATGCCGTTGCCGCACATCATACCTTCGCTGCCATCTGCATTGAAAATACGCATAGTACCATCTGCGCCCTGAGTCTGCGGTGCGCAGATGCAGATGATGCCGTCTGCCCCGATGGAAAAATGCCGCTGGGACAGCTCCTTTGCCAGTTCTGTGATCTGCTCCGGCACACCGTTTTTGCGGCAGTCCAGATAGATGTAATCGTTGGCGCAGCCCTGCATCTTGGTAAACGAAAGCTTCATGCTCGCCTCTCCCCTCTCTGTCGGCTTCCCATAAAAAAGCCCTTACCTTATAATCATAAGAATCAACCGCCCTTCTGTCAAGCCAAAAAGTGTCTTTTGCACATTTTTCCCGCCAGAACCCGGCAGAAAGTCAAAACAGGACTTGACAATACGCAAGGCTTGGGATATAAAGAAAGAGAGCGTTTTACTCAGGTGGCTCGGCTGCGTTGCACCGGGGTGCAAGGTCACCGCATCCTTCACGCCGCTGGCTGCACGCTCAAGCATAACAATTGCAAAAAAGGAGACCACAACAAATGGAAACTTTTGAAAAGATCCGTGCACTGCTGGCAGAACAGCTCGACATCGACCCCGCCAAGATCACGCTGGAAAGCGACATCATGAGCGATTTTGAGGCAGACAGCCTGGACATCGTGGACATGGTCATGACGCTTGAGGACGAATTCGGCATCGAGGTTCCGGACGATGCCATTGAGACTTTGCGTACTGTGGGCGATGTGGTAAACTTTGTGGACAGCCACCAGAACTGATTTTTATGGCAAAAGGCTCCGCACCCCGCTGCGCGGCATCCGGCTGTGCACAGTGCGGAGCTTTCATATTGGTTCGTGCGGAACGCCGGGCGTTTGGCGCACGGCCTTAGGAGGATAATACAAATGGCAAAAGACAACAAGAAGCTCGTGCAGGCGATCACCAGCCAGGAAGAGAACTTTGCACAGTGGTACACCGACATCTGCATCAAGGCAGAGCTGGTCGAGTACTCCAGTGTGAAGGGCTTCATCATCCTGCGCCCGTATGGTCAGGCGATCTGGGAGCTGATCCAGAAGGATCTGGATGCCCGCTTTAAGGCAACCGGTCATGAGAACGTGGCAATGCCCGTGCTCATCCCTGAGAGCCTGCTCAAGAAGGAAGGCGAACTCGTCAATGGCTTCGCGCCGGAGGTGGCGTGGGTCACGATGGGTGGTTCCGATGAGCTGGAAGAGCGCCTTGCGGTGCGCCCCACCAGCGAGACCATGTTCTGCGACCACTGGTCCCGTGTGCTGCACAGCTACCGTGAGCTTCCGATGAAGTATAACCAGTGGTGCAGCGTTGTCCGCTGGGAAAAGACCACCCGCCCCTTCCTGCGCAGCCGTGAGTTCTGGTGGCAGGAGGGTCACACCATCCACGAGACCGCTGCCGAGGCTGAGTACGAGACCCAGCAGCAGCTCAACTGCTATGCTTCCACCTGCGAAGACGATCTGGCGATCCCCGTTGTCAAGGGCCGCAAGACCGACAAGGAGAAGTTTGCCGGTGCTGAGGCTACCTACACCATCGAGGCGATGATGAAGGACGGCAAGGCGCTGCAGAGCGGCACCAGCCACTACTTCGGCGACAAGTTCAGCAAGGCTTATGACGTCACCTTTACCGGCCGCGACAACCAGCTGCACTTCCCCTACCAGACGAGCTGGGGCGTTTCCACCCGTCTGGTGGGCGCGATCATCATGACTCACGGCGATGATGACGGTCTGATCCTGCCCCCTGCAGTGGCTCCCATTCAGGTCGTGGTCGTGCCCATCGCAGCACATAAGCCCGGCGTGAGCGAGAAGGCTGCCGAGCTGGCGGAAAAGATCAGCAAGTATGCCCGCGTCAAGCTGGATGACAGCGACAACGCACCCGGCTGGAAGTTCTCTCAGTGGGAGATGAAGGGCGTGCCTCTGCGTCTGGAGATCGGCCCCAAGGATCTGGAGAAGAACCAGTGCGTTCTGGTGCGCCGCGATACCCGCGAGAAGATCTTCGTCTCTCTGGACGAGCTGGAGACCGCGATCCCCGCACAGCTCGAAGCTCTGCGTAAGGATCTGTACGAGCGCGCACTGAAGAACCGCGAGGCTCGCACCTGGTCTGCTACCACCATGGATGAGGTCAAGGAGCTTGCAAAGGCAAACACCGGCTACATCAAGACCATGTGGTGCGGTGATCTCGCCTGCGAGATGAAGATGAAGGAAGAGGCCGGTCTGTCCAGCCGCTGCATGCCTTTTGAGCAGGAACAGCTCAGCGATGTCTGCCCCTGCTGCGGCAAGCCTGCCCAGAAGATGGTCTACTGGGGCGTTGC
>CAZUDU010000005.1:20469-27506 GCA_964619455.1 uncultured Faecalibacterium sp. | reverse complement strand
TAGGGTAGATCAGCGCTTGCTGAACTGGGGAGCGCGACGAGCGCCCTTCAGACCGTACTTCTTACGCTCCTTCATACGAGGATCGCGGGTCAGGAAGCCAGCCTTCTTCAGGGCAGAACGGTTCTCATCGTTCTGCTGCAGGAGAGCGCGGCTCAGGCCGTGACGGATAGCGCCAGCCTGGCCAGCGATGCCGCCGCCGTTGACGCGGACGACGATGTCGTACTTGCCCTCCAGGCCCAGCAGAGCCAGGGGAGAACGGACGACCATCTTCAGGGTCTCCAGACCGAAGTAGTTGTCGATGTCACGATCGTTGATGGTGATCTTGCCGGTGCCGGTGTAAACGCGAACGCGGGCAACGGACTCCTTACGACGACCAGTGCCGTAGAAATAAGGTTTGGTTTCGTACATAATTCAGTTGCCTCCTTCTTAGAACTCGATCTTCTCGGGCTTCTGAGCTGCGTGAGCGTGCTCGGCACCCTGGTAGCAGTGCAGACGGGTCAGAGCCTTTGCACCGATGGTGTTGGAGGGGATCATGCCCTTGATAGCGTAGGTCATAGCCAGATCGCTGTGCTCAGCCATCAGCTTGCTGTACTGGATCTTCTTCAGACCGCCAATGTACTTGCTGTGGGTGATGTGGAACTTCTGCTCCAGCTTCTTGCCGGTCAGGACAGCCTGATCGCAGTTGATGACAACGACGAAATCGCCGCAGTCAACGTTGGGGGTGAAATCAACCTTCTGCTTGCCGCGCAGCAGAACAGCAGCCTCAGCAGCGACGCTGCCCAGGGTCTTGCCGGCAGCATCGAGCAGATACCACTTGCGCTCGACTTCAGCGGGCTTTACGAGAGTAGTGCTCATATCTATTTCCTCCTGATGATCTTTGTACGTTTCAGGCGCCTTTGTGGGGCGCGAGTGTTAGTATACATCGTAAAAAGCCACCTGTCAACAGAATTTTTTGATTTTTTCAGCGAAAAATTGCGAACCTCTCAAAATCTCTTGTTTTCTCTTGAAATCTCACGATTTTGAATTTTCGATTTTCAAAAAAGTTTTTTTGGCGTTCCGGGCAGATTTTCTTTTATGGACGCTACAATTTTCCGGGGCGTTGTGCTATACTGTAAAGGATATGGACAGCATACGCCATACCATCTATATAAGGAGACTGTTTTCATGCCAAAAGACATCGATCACAACGCCTCTGCCCAGCGCCGCAGTGAAAAACTGCTGGTGGGCATGGGCATCTTTATCGCACTGGGCATCCTTGCCTATATCGTTCTGACCCTGCTGGTCAACCGGAGCACCCCCGCCGAGCCGGACACCCGCTACACCGGCGACAACGGCATTTCCGTCTACTACGAGAGCGATCTTTGGACGGTCTGCAAGATGACCGAGGACGAGACCCTCGGCACCGTGCTGGAACTTGCCACCGCAGAGACAGCAGACGGCGACAACTATCAGGCCGTGCTGCTGCAGCGCGGAGACGCGGACAGCTACGAGGACTTCATCGAGCAGTCCAAGGAGGATCTCAAACAGGCGTATGGCGTCATCAGCCCCCGCAAGGTCAACCTGACCGTGGAAGGCGCGACCGTCACCGCTGTGCGCTGCGACATCCAGACCTACTACGCCGTGCTTGCCACGCTGGAATACGAAAATGGCGAGGTCGTTTATGTTTCGGCGCTGACCAAGCTCGCCTCCATCAGTGATCTGGTCAATCTGATCGAAAGTGTGACTCTTGTATGAGCGAACCGAAAGCAATGCAGCGTCTGTGCGGGCTGATGCGCAAAGCCGTGCAGGACTATGAAATGATCGCGCCGGGCGACCGCATCCTCGTGGGTGTGTCCGGCGGCAAGGACAGCGTGGCACTGACGGTCGGCCTGGCGATGCTGCGCCAGTACATCGGCTTTGAGTTCGAGATCATCGCCGTGACGCTGGATCCGCAGTTCAACCACGAGCCGGTAGATTACTCTGCCCTGACCGAGCTGTTCGCACAGTACGGCGTACGGCACGAGGTGCGCCGCACCGAGATCGGTCCGGTGGTGTTCGAATACCGGCAGGAAAAGAACCCCTGTGCCCTGTGCGCCAAGCTGCGCCGCGGCGCACTGCACACCGCCGCGCAGGAGCTGGGCTGCAACAAGGTGGCGCTGGGGCATCATCTGGATGACGCAGTAGAGACCTTTTATATGAATCTCTGGCGCGAGGGGCGCATCGGCTGCTTCTCTCCGGTGACCTATCTCTCCCGCCGGGATCTGACCCTCATCCGCCCGATGCTGCTGGCGACCGAATACGAAGTCCAGTGCGCCATCCGGGAAGCCGGGCTGCCCATTGTCAAGAGCAAGTGCCCTGCCGACGGCGTGACCGTTCGGGAGGAGACCAAAGACTTTGTGCGGGAACGCTGCCGCACCGACCACGCATTCCGCCAGAAGACTCTGCACGCGCTGCAGGAGAGCGGCATCGATGGCTGGGCACCCATCCATACCGGGCGCGGCTCCTATACCATCCCGCCGAAAAAGGAAGCGATCAAGGATGAACACACCGAGCTTTGAAAAACACGTCTGGGCTGAGATCGACCTCGATGCTCTGCGGCACAACTTCCGCACGGTCAAAGCCCGTGCCGGGGCACTGCCGCTGTGTGCGGTGGTCAAGGCGGACAGCTACGGGCACGGCGCAGTCCAGTGCGCCAGAGTCTTTGCCGAGGAAGGCGCTGCATGGCTGGCGGTGAGCTGCCTGATGGAAGCCGTCCAGCTCCGCCGCGCGGGGCAGACACTGCCCATTCTGGTACTGGGTCATGTAGAGCCGGAATATGCTCCGGTGCTTATTGCACAGAAGATCACCGCCGCCTGCTATTCTCTGCCGCAGGCGCGTGCGCTGAGCGAAGCCGCCTGTGCTGCCGGCGGGCAGGTAGAGGTGCACCTGAAAGCCGACACCGGAATGGGGCGCATCGGCTTTGCACTGCGCTCCGGCTTTGAACAGGCCGTGCAGGAAATGTTGAAAGTCTGCTCCCTGCCCGGTCTGCGCATGACGGGGCTGTTCCAGCATTTCTCGGTCGCGGACGACACCGCCGAAGAAAATCTGCTTTATACAAAGGAACAATATGAGCTGTTCGCCCGCGCCTACCACGCGCTGCGGGAAGCCGGGCAGGAACCTGCACGCGTGCACTGCGACAACTCAGCCGGTGTGATGCTGCACCCTGACTGGTGCGCCGGGCTGCCCCCGGAGCACTGCATGGCGCGCCCCGGCATCATCCTGTACGGCTACGACCCCAGCGAGGAGGTTCGCTTTGGGCAGTTCCGCCCCGTGATGACCCTGAAAACAGTGGTCAGCATGGTCAAGGAGCTGCAGCCCGGGCAGTCGGTCAGCTACGGGCGGCGGTTCACCGCCGAAGCACCCACCCGGGTGGCGACTCTCTGCACCGGCTATGCGGACGGTTACCCCCGCCTGCTGAGCTGCGGCAAGGGCCGTGTAGAGATCCACGGCATCCCCTGCCCGGTATTGGGGCGGGTGTGCATGGATCAGATGATGGTGGATGTCACCGCCCTGCCCGATGTGCAGGAGGGAGACGAAGCCATCCTGTGGGGCGGGCAGTACGAGACCGCCGAGACCATCGCCCAAAAGACCGATACCATCTCTTACGAAGTGCTGTGCGGGGTCTCCCGCCGGGTGCCGCGGGTCTATCTGGATCACGGCCGGATCGTAAAAGTGGAAGACTGGATCATTGAAATTTAAAGCCGCAGAACAATGCGGCATCCATCATTTATCATTCAAACCTGTCCCTATTGGAGGAACTACATGGCAAGAGACAACATCCGCAATTTTTGCATCATTGCACACATCGACCACGGCAAGTCCACCCTGTCGGACCGTATCCTGGAGCTGACCAAGAGCGTGGACGAGCGCACGATGGAGGATCAGATCCTCGATAACATGGACATCGAGCGCGAACGCGGCATCACCATCAAGGCGCGCGCCGTCACCATGAAATACAAGGCACAGGACGGCAAGGAGTACGAGTTCAACCTGATCGACACTCCGGGCCACGTGGACTTCGCTTACGAGGTCTCCCGCAGCCTTGCCGCCTGCGAAGGCGCGATCCTGGTCGTGGACGCGACCCAGGGCGTGGAGGCACAGACCCTCGCCAACACCTATATGGCACTGGAGCACGATCTGGAGCTGGTGCCCATCCTGAACAAGATCGACCTGCCCAGCGCACATCCCAACGAAGTGGCGCAGGAGGTCGAGGACGTGATCGGTCTGCCCTGTCTGGACGCACCGCAGGTCTCTGCCAAGACCGGCCTGAATATCGATCAGGTGCTGGAGCGGGTGGTCAGCGATATCCCCGCCCCCACCGGCGACCCGGATGCTCCGCTCAAGGCGCTGATCTTTGACAGCATCTACGACAGCTACAAGGGCGTTATCGTCTACATCCGCGTGTTCGAGGGCACGGTCAAGCCCGGCGATACCATCCGCATGATGGCGACCGGCGCAGAGTTCACGCTGGTGGAAGTGGGCCACATGGGCGCGACCAACCTGATCCCCTGCGACCAGCTGCAGGCGGGCGAGGTCGGCTACCTGACCGCCAGCATCAAGACGGTGCAGGACACCCGTGTGGGCGATACCGTCACGCTGGCAGCAAACCCCACCGCGGAAGCACTGCCCGGCTACCGTCAGGTAAAGCCGATGGTCTTCTGCGGCATCTACCCCGCCGACGGTGCGGACTACCCCGACCTGAAGGACGCACTGGAAAAGCTCCAGTTGAACGATGCGTCCCTGACCTTTGAGCTGGAGACCAGTGCTGCGCTGGGCTTCGGCTTCCGCTGCGGTTTCCTGGGTCTGCTGCACATGGAGATCATCACCGAGCGTCTGGAGCGCGAGTTCGATCTGGACATCATCACCACCACCCCCAGCGTGCGCTACCGCCTGACCCTGACCGACGGCACTGTGGAGATGATCGATAACCCCTCCAGCTACCCCGACCCCTCCAACATCGTCAAGCAGGAGGAGCCGTTCGTGGATGTGCACCTGTACACCCCCAACGAATATGTGGGCAGCCTGATGGATCTGTGCCAGCAAAAGCGCGGCATCCTCGTCAACATGAAGTATCTGGACGATGTCCGCGTGGATCTGCACTATATGCTGCCGCTGGGCGAGATCGTCTACGACTTCTTTGATGCCATCAAGAGCCGCAGCCGCGGTTACGCCAGCTACGACTACGAGTTCAAGGATTACCGCGAGAGCGATCTGGTCAAGCTGGATTTCCTGCTCAACGGCGACCCGGTGGACGCTCTGTCCATGATCGTCTTCCGCGACAACGCCTACGCCAAGGGCCGCCGCATCTGCGAAAAGCTGCGGGACAACATCCCCCGCACCCTGTTCGAGATCCCGGTGCAGGCTGCCATCGGCGGCAAGATCATCGCCCGCGAAACGGTCAAGGCCATGCGCAAGGACGTTCTGGCCAAGTGCTACGGCGGCGATATCACCCGTAAGAAGAAGCTGCTGGAAAAGCAGAAGGAAGGCAAAAAGAAGATGCGTCAGCTCGGCAGCGTGAGCCTGCCCAGTGAGGCATTCACCGCTGTGCTGAAGCTGGACAGCGCGGATGATTGAGCCGGTCTGCCGCCCTTGACTTCCCTTCGGTGTACCGCTATAATAAAATATGTATCAGTACAAATGCGTTGATCCGGGCAGAGTAGCGCCGCATCCCGTCTGGGCAGAGAGAACAGGTCATAGGCTGGAAACCTGTTTGCAGACCGCTGCGCAAAGTGCGCCCGGGCAGCACGCTGCGGGAACCCCTGCGGGGCAGTATCGCAGTGCGGCGAGCCGCCGTTACCGGCTTTGAGCGACAAACAGAAGTGGAACCGCGATTTGAGACAAAAACCGCCTTCGGAGCTGTGCCTTTTGGCATGGCTTCGGGGGCTTTTTTCTTGCTCACACGGCTTCTGGCTGTCACACAACAAAGGAGAATCGACCATGCAGATCTTTAACACCCTGACCCGTCAGAAAGAAGAATTCGTGCCGCAGGTGCCGGGCGAGTACCGCATCTACGTCTGCGGTCCCACCGTTTATAACTTCATCCACATCGGCAACGCCCGCCCGCTGATCGTGTTCGACACCCTGCGCCGCTATCTGGAATACCGCGGCAACAAGGTACTGTACGTTTCCAACATCACCGACATCGACGACAAGCTCATCACCAAGGGCAAGGAAGAGGGCACCTCGATGAAGGAGGTCGCCCAGCGCTTTGAGGCAGAGTACCTCAAGGATGCCGAGGGTCTGAACTGCCGCAAGCCGACTGTTCAGCCCCGCGCCACCGAGCACATCAACGAGATCCTGGACATCGTCAAGGATCTCGTTGAGTCCGGTCATGCGTATGTGGCAAAGAACGGCGACGTGTACTTCCGGGTCAAGAGCGATGAAGGCTACGGCAAGCTGAGCCACCTCAAGCTGGACGATCTGGAGAGCGGCAACCGTGAGCTGCGCAGCCAGATGCAGGACGACCTGAAGGAAGACCCCGCCGACTTTGCCATCTGGAAGGCCGCCAAGCCCGGCGAGCCTGCATGGGAAAGCCCCTACGGCATGGGCCGCCCGGGCTGGCACATCGAGTGCAGCGCCATGAGCCGCACCCATCTGGGCAAGACCATCGACCTGCACTGCGGCGGACAGGATCTGATCTTCCCCCACCACGAGAACGAGATCGCCCAGAGCGAGTGTGCCAACGGCTGCACCTTTGCGAACTACTGGATGCACAACGGCTTCATCAATGTGGACAATCAGAAGATGTCCAAGAGCCTGCACAACTTCTTCACCGTGCGTGACGTGGCAAACCTGTACGGCTATGAGCCGATCCGCTATTTCATGCTGACTGCGGGCTACCGGATGCCGCTGAACTACACTGTGGAGCTGATCGAGAGCTGCAAGAACAGTCTGGAGCGTCTGTACACCTGCCGCGAGAATCTGGATTTTGTCCTGAGCAAGGGCGCATTCGGCACCGATGAGACCCTGAAGGAAAAGGCAGCCGAAGCAAAGCAGAAGTTCTGCACCGCGATGGACGA
>CAZUDU010000005.1:1995-20369 GCA_964619455.1 uncultured Faecalibacterium sp. | reverse complement strand
CCCTGAAGGAAAAGGCAGCCGAAGCAAAGCAGAAGTTCTGCACCGCGATGGACGATGACCTGAACACCCCCGATGCTCTGGCTGCAGTATTCGATCTGGTCAAGGAGATCAACACTCTGTCCGCTGCTTCTTCCAAGGAAGCGCTGGAGACGGCTGCTGCTGCATTCGACGAGATCACCGGCGTGCTGGGCCTGATGTACAACCGCAAGAAGGACGAAGTCCCCGCCGAAGTCACCGCACTGGTGGAAAAGCGCGCTGCTGCCAAGAAGGCGAAGGACTGGGCAACTGCGGATGCTATCCGTGCCGAGCTGACCGCGATGGGCTGGGCCGTCAAGGACACCGCACAGGGTCCCCAGCTCAGCAAGCTGTAAGAAAAACGCTCCGGGGAGGGCAGAACGATGAAACTCATGGTTTTTGACGTAGGCGGCACCGAGATCAAGTATTCGGTCATGGACGAGCAGCTCCACCGCACCGACGCAGGGGCTGTGCCCACGCCGCAGGACTCGCAGGAGGAGTTTCTCGAAACGTTATGCCAGCTGTACCTCCCTCACAAGGGCGAGGTTTGCGGCATCGCCATGAGTCTGCCCGGCTTCATCGACAGCAAGGCCGGGGTCGTGCGCGGCGGCGGCAAGCTGCTGTACAACATCGGCACCCCGGTGGGTCCGCTCCTCTCTGCCCGCTGCGGCTGCCCGGTCGTGCTGGAAAACGACGGCAAGGCGGCTGCAATGGCAGAGCTGCACGGCGGCGTGCTGGAAGGCTGCTGCAACGCGGCGGTGTTCATCATCGGCACCGGTGTGGGCGGCGGCGTGATCGCCAACGGAAGGCTCGTGCGGGGCATCCACGGCACCGCCGGGGAGTTCAGCTTCCTGAATACCAATGCCGATGCGTGGGAGGACGTTTTCAAATCGGTGGCGCTGCAGTGCAGCACCACCGCACTGCTTTTGCACTACCGCACCCGCAAGGGGCTTGCGCCGGATGCTCCGATGAACGGCAGAGTCTTTTTTGAAGCCGCCAACGCCGGGGAGCCGGAAGCGCTCGAAGTATTGGAGCAGTTTGCCCGCGCGGTCGCTGTCCAGATCTACAACCTGACCATCCTGCTGGATGTGGAAAAGGTCGCCATCGGCGGCGGCATCAGCAAGCAGCCGCTGCTGCTGGAAGCGGTGCGCCGCGCCTATGAGGAGCTGTTCCGGAGCCACCCGTTCGGGCAGGAGTTGGCGCAGACCCTCCCGCGGGCGGAGATCCTGCCCTGCCGCTTTTCCAGCGAGGCAAATCAGGTGGGCGCGTTTGCTGCCTACCTTGCCGCAAAGCCAGAGTGAGCTTTGGGGTTTTGTGCCCGGAAATCTTGTATTTCGGACGAGGCTGTGCTATACTTGTCCCCGTCTGAATAGAAAACAGCAGGTGCTGCACGGGAGCGTTCCGCCCCCGGTGCAGTTAAAAGGGAAGCGGGTGTGAATCCCGCACGATCTCGTCACTGTGATAAGGGAGTCTGCGGTCTGGGCGCGCACAGCGCCGGTCACTGGGGGAAAATTCCTCTGGGAAGACGGCTTGCAGATGAGGATCTTTCAGCCAGGAGACCTGCCTGCTGTGGTACAGGAGCGTATGCTCCGGATCACGAGGAATTGGTCGTACCAAAAGATCCCGCTCATAACAGGGCTCTTTTGTTGTGCATTCCGCGCGGCAAAAGAGCTCTTTTTGTTTCGGTGTTCTTTCCTGTGCCTTCTATCGGCGGTCGAATATTGTTTGATCCAACGAAAGGAACCTTCTCATGCGTGAACTGAATCTGAAGAAATACGTTTCCGGTATTCTGGCCTTCGTTCTGTGCGCCGGCATCCTGACCGGCTGCGGCGCAGCGTCCGGCACTGCCCCCTCCAGCGAAGCTGCTGCTTCCAGCGAGGCCGTGGCTTCCTCGGTCGGGACCGAAGCAGCCAGCTCTGAAGCAGAAGAGGCAAAGGTCTCTGTCACCTTCACCGTGACCGGCGCAGACGGCACCTCCACCGACTTTGCTCTGGAAGTGACCGACGGCGAGAAGCTGAGCGATGCTCTGGCTGCTGCGGGCATCATCAGCGAAGAAGAAGCTGCTTCCGGCTTTGTTACCACCGTCAACGGCGAGCTGGCAGACTGGAACGCAGACCAGTCCTGGTGGTGCCTGACCGATGCCGCCGGCGAAATGACCTCTGTGGGCGTTGCAGACATTGAGCTGCACGATGGCGATGCCTATGCCTTCACCTACACGAAGTAAGGCACCTATGCACACCAAGGTGCTGCGCATGGTGCTCAGCGGACTGATGGGCGCACTGCTGGTGGTGAGCAAGCAGGCAATGAGCGGCATCCCGAACTTTGAGCCAGTGACCCTGCTCATCATCCTGTTCGCATTGGAGCTGCCCCGCGAGACCCCCGGCGCCATTACGGTATTCCTTTTGCTGCAAGGCGTGCTGTACGGCTTTGGCATCTGGTGGGCGATGTACCTGTATGTGTGGTACCTTCTGGCGCTGCTGGCATGGCTGCTGCGCCGGATGGATCACGCCCTGCTCTGGGCGGTCTTCAGCGGGCTGTACGGTCTGTGCTTTGGCGGGTTGTGCGCAGCGGTGTATCTTGTTGCCAAGACCCCTGCCTTCGCGCTGAGCTGGTGGCTGAGCGGGCTGAGCTATGACGCAATGCACTGCGCAGGCAATTTCATCCTGATGCTGCTGCTCTACCGCCCGCTGCGGCGTGCGCTGCAAATGGCAAAACGACAGCTTCGGCTGTAAACGAAAAGGACGTTCCGTCAAGGAACGTCCTTTTTCATCTGCCCTGTGCAGGGCAGCAGCCTTTTTCTCAGAGGAACTTTTCGAGGATCATCCACAGGATACCGGGCAGGTTGATCTGCTCAAAGAGCTTGGCGAACAGGTTTGCAAACAAAAACATCTTTTTTCTCCTTTCCAGTTACCGGATGCCGTGCATCCGTTCTGTATGGGATACGAATCAGCCTGCCGCCGGATTGCTGGGAAATATCACCAGTGCTTTTCTCCCGCCGGGAACGCCGCCCAGCCGGGGTAGACCGCGTTTTCCCCCAGCTCCTCTTCGATGCGCAGCAGGCGGTTATACTTTGCCACCCGCTCCGAGCGGCAGGGCGCGCCCGTCTTGATCTGGCAGGTGTTCAGCCCCACCGCAAGGTCTGCAATGAGGGTGTCCTCCGTTTCGCCGGAGCGGTGGGAGCTGATGGCGGCATAACCTGCGCGGTGCGCCAGCCGGATCGCTGCCATCGTCTCGGACAGGGTGCCGATCTGGTTCGGCTTGATAAGGATGGCGTTTGCCGCCCCGTTGCGGATGCCCTGTTCCAGCCGCTGGGTATTGGTCACAAAAAGGTCATCCCCCACCAGCTGCACCTTGCCGCCAAGGACCCGGGTCAGCTCCTTCCAGCCGCCCCAGTCCTCTTCCTCCAGGCCGTCCTCCAGCGAAAGGATGGGGTAGCGCTGGGCAAGCATCTTCCAATGTTCGACCAGCTCGCCGCTGGTGTACTCTTTGCCGGATTTGGGCAGGCGGTAATGCCCCTTGCCTTTTTCCGGGCATTTCCACTCCGAGGCTGCCGCATCCAACGCCAGCGCAAAGTCCCGCCCAGGGCGGTAGCCTGCCGCTTCGATGGCATCCAAAATCAGCTCGATGGCTTCGGCATCGGCAGCAAGATCCGGCGCAAAGCCGCCCTCGTCCCCTACACCGGCAGCAAGCCCCCGCCCGCGCAGCAGCCCTGCAAGGGCGTGGTACACCTCCGCGCACCAGCGCAGCCCCTCCCGGAAGGAGGGTGCACCCGCCGGGACGATCATGAACTCCTGCGTGTCCACCGTATTGGCGGCATGCGCGCCGCCGTTGAGGATGTTCATCATCGGCACCGGCAGACAGCAGGCATTTGCCCCGCCCAGAAAACGATAGAGCGGCACTCCCAGCGAGCTTGCCGCCGCACGCGCCGCCGCGATGGATACTGCAAGGATCGCGTTGGCTCCAAGGCGGGACTTGTCCTTTGTGCCGTCCGCAAGGAGCATCGCTGCATCCACCGCCGCCAGATCCGCAGCATCCAGCCCGGTGACCGCGCGTTCCAGCTCGGTATCGATCTGCTTTGCCGCCTTCCGGACCCCTTTGCCGCCGTAGCGGGCGGCATCCCCGTCCCGCAGCTCCAATGCTTCGAACATCCCGGTGGATGCACCGGACGGCACACAGCCACAGCCGATGCTGCCATCGGTCAGGGTGAGCTGTGCTTCCAGTGTGGGGTTGCCGCGGGAGTCCAGGATCTCCCGCCCGGTAACCGAAAGAATGGTACAATGCTTCATGGTCCTCTGCCCTCCTGTTTGGTTCTTTTCTTTCAGTATCGGCAGTTTTCAGGCTGAATAACCTTCCGGGTTCCTTTGGCGAAGTTGACAAACATTAGCTTTACATTTTGTGCAGAAAGTTCTATAATACCATCGGTCTACAATTTATTTTTCTAGTTTTCGACTTAGGAGGAACTACTTATGAATAAGGATCTGACTGTTGGCAAACCGTCACAGGTTTTGTGGCAGTTCTGTATGCCGATGTTCGGCAGCATCATTTTCCAGCAGCTTTATAACATTGCCGACAGCCTTGTTGCAGGCAAGTTCATCGGCGAGAACGCCCTTGCCGCGGTCGGCAACAGCTACGAGATCACCCTGATCTTCATTGCGTTCGCCTTTGGCTGCAACATCGGCTGCTCGGTCATCGTTTCCCGCTTTTTCGGCGCGAGGGACTACGACTCCATGAAGACCGCCGTCTACACCGCCCTGATCGGCTCAGCCGTGCTGTGCGGCGTGCTGATGCTGGTCGGCTTGTTCGGCTGCGACCCTATGCTGCGGCTCATCAACACGCCGGAAGAGCTTCTGGCAGACTCTGAGCTGTATCTGGATATCTATGTGCTGGGGCTGCCCTTCATGTTCTTCTATAACATCGCCACCGGCATCTTCTCGGCACTGGGCGACAGCAAAACGCCCTTCTACTTCCTTGCGGCATCCTCACTTTCCAACATCGGCGTGGACATCCTGTTCGTTGCCGGGCTGGGCATGGGCGTGGACGGCGTGGCATGGGCGACCTTCCTGTGCCAGGGCGTGAGCTGTGTGCTGGCACTGGTGGTCGTGTTCCGTCGGATGAAGAGCATCCGGACCAACCGCAAGACGGTCTGGTTCTCCTGGTCCATGCTGGGCAAGATCGCGGTGGTCGCCGTGCCCAGCATTTTGCAGCAGAGCTTTGTCTCGGTGGGCAACATCGTGCTGCAAAGCGTCATCAACACCTTTGGCGCAAGCGTCATCGCAGGCTATTCGGCAGCCGTCAAGCTGAACAACATGGTCATCTCGTCCTTTACCACGCTGGGCAACGGTATCTCGAACTACGCTTCCCAGAACATGGGCGCCGGCAAGATGGAGCGTGTCCAGCAAGGCTTCCGTGCGGGGCGCAATCTCGTGTGGATCATCTGCGTGCCGGTGGTGGTGCTGTACTTCTTCTTCGGGCGGTATCTGCTGATGCTGTTCATGAACGAGCCGGTGGGCGCTGCCATTGATACCGGCATCCTCTTCTTGCGCATCATTTCGCCCTTCTACTTCTGTATCTCCATCAAGCTGGTGGCAGACGGCATCCTGCGCGGCTGCGGCCAGATGGTGCAGTTCATGGTCGACACCTTTGCTGACCTGTTCCTGCGCGTGGGCATCGCCATCGTGCTGAGCAGCACAGCGCTCGGTTCCACCGGCATCTGGCTGGCATGGCCCATCGGCTGGACGATCGGCACCGTGCTTGCGCTGGTGTTCTGCCTGTCTGCCATCCACAAAGCTCTGGCAGCGCAAAAGACCGATTTGTAACCCTTTTGCAACCATTGAATTTCGTTCATCTTGAATTCAAACAAAATGAACGATTTGATATAGTGCACAAAAACAAAAAATCAAATTTGTGTATTTTATAGATAAAGTCAATGAAAAACGCCAAAAAGTATGGACGGTTTGTGAATTGCGGCAAAACGACCCGAGGGCTATAATAAGAGCATAACAAAGCAAGGTCGCTTTGAGGAAAGAGACCTTGCTTTTCTATTAAAAAAGATCAAACACTCCGAAGGAGGATATTCTTATGAAAAAGGTTTCTCGTCGTCAGTTCCTCGCCGCTATGAGCGCTATGGCTGCTGCCGGTGCTCTGACCGCCTGCGGCGGTTCCGGCTCCACCGCATCTTCCGGCGCTGCTGCCAACTCTGCTGCGGCTGCCGCCAGCGACACCATCAAGGTCGGCGTGATGGGCCCCCTGACCGGTGAAGCCTCTGTTTACGGTCATGCAGTCGTCAACGGCGCCACCCTGTACCTGAAGCAGGTCAACGCAAACGGCGGCATCAACGGCAAGCAGATCGAGATCATCACCGGTGACGAGCAGGGCGATGCAACGCAGGCTGTCACCGTCTTTACCAAGATGTGCGATCAGGGCATCACCGCACTGATCGGCGACGTCACCACCACCCCGACGCTGGCCGTTGCTGCGGAGAGCGCAGAGTACAACATGCCGATGGTCACTGCTTCTGCGACTGCCGAGGCTGTCACCTACGACGCAGAGACCGATACCGTCAATGCAAACGTCTTCCGTGCGACCTTCACCGACCCGTTCCAGGGCAAGAAGATGGCAGACTACGCTTACCAGAAGCTGGGCTACCGCAAGGCAGCCGTCATCTTCCTGAAGGGTGCCGACTACAACGAAGGTCTGGCAGAGAACTTCGTCAAGGAGTTCGAGTCTCTGGGCGGCATCATCGTCGATCAGGAGAACTACTCTGAGGGCGACGTGGACTTCAAGACCCAGCTGACCAGCATCCTCGGCAAGGACCCCGAAGTCGTCTTCTGCCCCAACTACTATCAGGAAGTGGGCCAGATCCTTGCACAGGCTGAGGCAGTCGGCCTGACCGTTCCCTTCCTGGGCGGCGACGGCTGGGACGGTCTGGAGGGCTATGCGACCGCAAGCCAGCTGAAGGACAGCTACTTCTGCGCAAACTACGCAAAGGGTTCCAGCCCCGACTTCGAGTCTGCTTACAAGGCAGAGTACGGCGAGGACTACCCCAACGGCTTCTCTCCGCTGGGCTACGACGCAGCCAAGACCATCTGCTACGGTCTGGAAGCTGCCGAGGCACAGGGCCTGACCGCCGGTACCGATGAGTACAAGCAGGCTGTCATCGATGGCATCGCAAACGGCACCATCGAGGGCATCACCGGCACCTTCACCTTCGACGAGCACCACAACCCGGTCAAGAGCACCGCGATCCTCGCTTATGTGGACGCAAAGCCCGAACTGAAGGAAATGTTCTGATTTTCCACAAGATTGGCATAAACAGTTGAAAACGATGCAATCTTTCTCGCAATGACCCCTTGCGGGGACCGCCGGAAACGATCTTTTCGGCAGTCTCCGCTTTTGTCGTATCAAAAAAGTGTGTATCTCAAAGGCGCTTTGCGCCGGAAAGAAAGGAAGTATCCATCCATGACAGTGTTCTTCAGCCAGCTGATCAACGGCTTGTCCCTTGGCAGCATCTATGCACTGATCGCACTGGGCTACAGCATGGTGTACGGCATCATCCTGCTGCTCAACTTCGCCCACGGCGACATCATTATGGTCGGCGCGTACATGTCCTGGTTCGTCATGAACCAGCTCGGCCTTGGCCCTGTGGCCGCCGTCTGCGCCACCGTCATCACCTGCACCCTGCTGGGTGTTGTGATCGAAAAGATCGCCTACACCCCGCTGCGCGGTGCGCCCCGCATCTCGCTGCTGATCACTGCCATCGGCGTGTCCTTCTTCCTGGAGTACACCGCAGAGCTGATCCTCGGTTCCGGTGCAAAGGTCATCCCCGCTTACTTTGACGCAAAGACCTTCTACGTCGGCAAGGTGCCGGTGGGTCTGACCTCCATCATCACGCTGGTCGTCACCGTGCTGTCCATGATCGTGCTGACCTTCTTAGTCCAGAAGAGCAAGCTCGGCAAGGCGATGCGCGCCGTCTCTGAGGACATGGACGCCGCCCGTCTGATGGGCATCAACGTCAACAGCACCATCTCCTTCACCTTTGCGGTCGGCTCCGCGCTGGCTGGCATCGGCTCGGTGCTGTACTGCTGCTCCTACCCGCAGGCGACCCCCACCATGGGCAGTATGCTGGGTCTGAAAGCATTCATCGCAGCCGTTCTGGGCGGCATCGGCTCCATCCCCGGCGCTATGATCGGCGGCATCACCATCGGCCTGTGCGAGTGCTTTGTTTCCGCGATCGGTCTTTCTGCATGGAAGGATGCGGTCACATTTGCGATCCTGATCGTTGTGCTGCTGTTCAAGCCCACTGGCTTCCTCGGCCGCAAAGTGCAGGAAAAGGTGTAAAGGAGGGCATCTGTTATGAATACGAATCGTAAAACATTGAAAATGCCCGTCCGCTACCTGATGAACGCGGTGCTGGTCGCTGCTTTGTTCATCGCCATGAGCTTTGTTACCCAGAATGTTCTGTCTACTTACCAGAACAAGGTACTGCTGACGGTCGGCATCAACATCATCCTCGCTGTTTCGCTGAACGTTGCCACTGGTTATCTGGGTCAGCTTCCGCTGGGCCATGCCGGTTTCATGGCAGTTGGCGCTTATACCTGTGCGCTGTTCACCAAGTACAGCCCCCTGCCGGACGGCATCTCCTTTGCACTGGGTCTTGCACTGGCCTGTGTCGTGGCTGCATTGTTCGGCGTGATGATCGGCATCCCCGCGCTGCGCCTGACCGGTGACTACCTTGCCATCCTGACGCTGGGCTTTGGCGAGATCATCCGCATCACCCTGAACAACATCGACGATGTGCTCGGCTTTAAGCTGTTCTACGGCGCAAAGGGTCTGAAAAACATCCCCAAGTATTCCAACTTCACCAACGTGTTCATCTGCGTGGTCATCACCTGCTTTGCCATCCACACCATGATGAAATCCCGCCACGGCCGTGCTGTGCTCGCCATCCGTGACAACGAGATCGCCGCCGAGAGCTGCGGCATCCAGACCACCTACTACAAGGTCATGGCGTTCTCCTTCTCGGCAGCCTTTGCCGGTCTGGCGGGCGGTCTGTATGCCTGCTATCTGGGCGTTCTGGATCCCTCTACCTTCGGCTTCATGAAGTCCATCGAGATCCTGGTCATGGTCGTTCTGGGCGGCATGGGCAGCATGCTTGGCTCCATCCTGTCCGCAACGGTGCTGACCGTCCTGCCCGAGGCGACCCGCAGCTTTGAGAGCTACCGCATGGTGGTCTACTCGCTGGTGCTGATCCTGATGATGATCTTCCGCCCCGGCGGACTGATGGGCAGCTACGACTTCTCGCTGAGCCGCATCGTGGAAAAGCTGCTGAACGGCGAGCTCTTCCCCAAAAAGAATGCTGAAAAGGAGGGTGCAGATCATGAATGAGTTCAAGACCAAACTGAACAGTGTGCCTTCCGGCGGTTTTCTGACCGACCGCGACAAGGACAAAAAGCCCATTCTGGACGTGCGTGAGCTGGGCATCGACTTCGGCGGTCTGACCGCCGTGGACGGCTTTAACCTGATGATCGGCCGCAACGAGATCTCGGGTCTGATCGGTCCCAACGGTGCTGGCAAAACCACCGTGTTCAACCTGCTGACCAACGTCTACCAGCCCACCCGCGGCTCCATCCTGATCGACGGCATGCCTACTGCAGGCAAAAAGACCTATCAGGTCAACCGCATGGGCGTTGCCCGTACCTTCCAGAACATCCGTCTGTTCAAGGACCTGTCGGTCATCGACAACATCAAGGTCGGTCTGCATGAATCCATGAAGTACGACCTCGGCTCCTCCATCCTGCGCCTGCCCAACTACTGGAAGCAGGAAAAGCAGTGCACCGAGCGTGCACTGGAGCTGCTGGACATCTTCCACATGGCAGATCTGGCAAACGTGCCCGCAGGCAGCCTGCCTTACGGTGCACAGCGCCGCTTGGAGATCATGCGCGCACTGGCCACCAGCCCGAAGCTGCTGCTGCTGGACGAGCCGGCTGCCGGCATGAACCCCTCGGAGACCGCTGAGCTGACCGAGACCATCCGCCGCATCCGCGACGAGTTCAACATCGCCGTGCTGCTCATCGAGCACGACATGAGCCTTGTTATGGGCATCTGCGAAGGCATCGCCGTGCTGAACTTTGGCCGCATCATCGCCAAGGGCACCCCGGACGAGATCCGCAACAATCCCCAGGTCATCGAAGCCTACCTGGGCAAGAAGGAGGGCTAAACGATGGCAGATACCATCCTGAAAGTGGATAACATCAACGTGTTCTACGGCAACATCCACGCCGTAAAGGACGTTTCCTTTGAGGTCAAGGAGGGCGAGATCGTCACCCTGATCGGCGCGAACGGCGCAGGCAAGTCCACCACCCTGAAAACGGTGTCCGGCCTGCTGCGCCCCAAGACCGGCGATGTGCTGTACCGCGGGCAGAGCATCAAGGGGATGCGCGCCCACAAGATCGTGGAATCCGGTCTGGCACAGGTGCCGGAAGGCCGCCATGTGTTTTTGCACATGAGCGTGGAAGAGAACCTGGACATGGGCGGCTACACTCAGCCCGCCTCTACCATTGCCCCCAACAAGGAGAAGGTCTTTGAGCTGTTCCCCCGCCTGAAGGAGCGCCGCCGCCAGATGGCGGGCACCCTGTCCGGCGGCGAGCAGCAGATGCTGGCCATGGGTCGTGCGCTGATGAGCAACGCCTCCATGCTGATGCTGGACGAGCCTTCCATGGGTCTGTCCCCCCTGCTGGTGCAGGAGATCTTTGACATCATCCGCAATGTCCACAAAGAGGGCATGACCATCCTGCTGGTCGAGCAGAATGCGCAGATGGCGCTTTCGGTCGCAGACCGCGCCTATGTACTGGAGACCGGCCGTGTCGTGATGGACGGCACCGGTGCAGAGCTTCTGACCAACGAGCGGGTCCGCAGCGCTTATCTGGGCGGCTGATCCGGAACACCAAGGGGCGCTGTATTCGTGCAGAATACAGCGCCCCTTTTTATTACAATTTTTCCTTGCACTTTTCTTTACTTTCGTAAGGAATTGTGTCATAATGAAGCCAGCGTTTTTTGATTTTGAAAGCGCACCCTGTCTGGGAAAGCAGGGCGAAGTTCATTCTTTAGAGGGGGAATATTTATGAGTAAGATCTTCATCCCGGAAAACTATAAGCCCGCACTGAACCTGTACGACACCCAGCGTGCCATCGGCACGGTCAAGCGCCTGTTTGCCGACACCCTTTGCGCCACGCTGAACCTGAACCGCGTGTCCGCTCCGCTGTTTCTGGAGGCATCCACCGGTCTGAACGACGACCTGAACGGCGTAGAGCGCAAGGTCACTTTCGACATCAAGGACAGCGGCGTAGAGGCACAGGTCGTACAGTCGCTCGCCAAGTGGAAGCGCAAGGCGCTCAAGGACTACGGCTTCCACCCGGGCAAGGGTCTGTACTGCGATATGAACGCCATCCGCCGGGACGAGGAGCTGGACAACCTCCACTCCATCTATGTGGATCAGTGGGACTGGGAAAAGGTCATCCTCGCAGAGGACCGCAACGAGCTGTACCTCAAGAACGTGGTGCGCGGCATCGTATCCGCCGTCTGCGCCACCGAGATGAACATCCACGCCATGTTCCCCCAGCTGCAGGATCTGCCCCTGCACAGCCCAAACGTGACCTTTATCACCTCGCAGGAGCTGGAGGATCTGTACCCCGAAATGACCGGCAAGGAGCGCGAAAACGCCTTTGTCAAGGAGCACGGCACCACCTTCCTGATGAAGATCGGCGGCAAGCTGCGCAGCGGCAAGCCCCATGACGGCCGTGCCCCGGACTACGATGACTGGGAGCTGAACGGTGATCTGCTGTTCTGGAACGACCCGCTGCAGTGCAGCTATGAGCTGAGCAGCATGGGCATCCGCGTCAGCCCCGAAAGCATGGACCGCCAGCTGACGCTGGCGGGCTGCGACGACCGCCGCGAGCTGCCTTTCCACAAGGCGGTGCTCTCCGGTGAGCTGCCCTACTCCATCGGCGGCGGCATCGGTCAGAGCCGGTTGTGCATGCTGCTGCTGGGCAGTGCCCACATCGGCGAGGTGCAGGCAAGCGTCTGGGACAAAGCCACCCACGAGGCTTGCGAAAAGGCAGGCATCCCCCTGCTGTAATTTTTTACTCTGTAAACATTACAAGGCAACAAAAGACCGGATGTGCTGAGCACATCCGGTCTTTTTCATTCGTTTCTAAACGCCGTGTATTACTTTTCCGTTCTCTGTGCGTGGCGGTTAAAGATGTTGCGCTCCTCCTCGACCGGTTCCTTGGGTTCCATGACGGTCAAGCGCACCTCGGTCACGCGGCGGCGGGCGCAGCGGGTGACCACACACTCGTAGTCGTTCAGCTCAAAGCAGTCGCCCACCTTGGGCAGGCGATGGGTCTTTTCCTGCACAAGACCGTTGACCGTGTTGGAGTCGATATCCTCGTCCTCCGGCAGCCCCAGCAGCTCATACAGTTCATCCACATTGGCAGAGCCAGAGACCAGCCAGCTGCCGTCCGACTGCTGGCGGAAGTCCTCGGTCACTTCATCGTGCTCGTCCCAGATCTCGCCGACCAGCTCCTCCAGGATATCCTCCAGCGTGATGATGCCCTCGGTGCCGCCGTACTCGTCCACAACGACTGCCAGATGCTGGCGCTGCTCACGCAGGGTGCGCAGCAGCTGGGAGATCTGGGTAGAGCCGGTGGTGTACAGGGTGGGAGTGATCAGGTCTTCGATGGACGGCTTTTTGTTCTGCCGTGCAATATAGAAATCCTTTTCATGTACCACACCAATGATGTTGTCAATGGTCTCATGGTAGACAGGCAGGCGGGAATACCCGGATTCCGCAAAGATCTTCGCCAGTTCATCCAGCTCGATGTCGTCTTCCACCGCCACAACGTCCACACGCGGGGTGAGGATCTCTTCCACTTCCACATCGTCAAACTCGATGGCACTACGGATGAGCTGGCTCTCACGGTCGGTCAGCTCGCCGTCGTTCTCGGCCTCACTCACCATGGTCATCAGCTCGCCTTCGGTGATGGTATCCTCCTCGCTGCTGTGGATGAAACACCCCAGGAACTTTTTCCACTGGGTAAACAGCCATGTCAGCGGGGTAAAGAGCGCCATCAGAAGGTTCAGGAAAGGAGCCACCGCCGTTGCAATGGTCTCCGGCATCTCCTTGGCAAGGCTCTTGGGGCTGACCTCGCCAAAAACGAGGACCGCCACCGTCAGCACGATGGTAGACACCGTGGGACCGCGCTCTGCGTCCAGCAGCTTGATGAAGAGCACCGTGCCGATGGAAGAGGCACCAATGTTTACGATGTTGTTGCCGATCAGGATGGTGGAGAGCAGCTTATCGTACTGCTCTGCCATTGCCAGGACCCGCGCAGCGGCTTTGTCGCCACTTTCTGCGCGGCTTTTCAGACGGATCTGGTTCAGGGAAGAAAAAGCGGTTTCGGATGCGGAGAAAAAGGCGGAGAATGCCACCAGGATCACCAGCACTGCCAAAAGCGTCATACTGCCATCGTCCATAAAAAGGAAAATCACACTCAACTTTCTGTTTTATAATCATGTCGTATCGGTGCAGCCCACCTGCACGGAAGCATTTCCACCTCATCCGCTTCACTGCGTTCAGCACCTTCCCCTCAAGGGGAAGGCTTTGGCAAAGAGAAAAGCCGCTGCCCCTGCCGATCGCTGTCACCCGTGAGCACGGAATGACGGACGAGGTGTCCTCTCCCATTCAGGATGTTACACCTGCGGATTGCAAAAAAGTGCTTTTCACCGCGGCTTCCACGATGAAAAGCACATTCATGCTGATTCTTATGATATCATATTCCACCCTGTGGTGCAAGGGTTCCGCCCACAGAAGGGATAAAAATTTACAAACGGCTGTTTTTTACCGGAGCACCAGTGCACTGCCATCGTAGTCCACCGTCAGGGTGGTGCCCTCGGCAAAGCTGCCGCGGATAATCGCGCGGGCGATCAGGGTCTCTAGCCGGCTCTGGATGAAGCGCTTGATGGGGCGTGCACCGTATACGCTGTCATACGCCGAATCAATGATGAAGTCCTTCGCGGCGGTCGTGACCTCCAGCTTGAGCTGCTTGCCCTCGTCCATGCGGCGGCGCAGATCCTCGAGCTGCAGATCCACGATGGAACGCATCTCGTCCTTGGTCAGGCTCTTGTAGTACACGATCTCGTCCAGACGGTTGAGGAACTCCGGGCGGAACTTGGACTTGAGCAGCAGATCGATCTGCCCGCGTGCCTCAGCGCTCAGCTCATTGAAGCCGTTCGCGCGGCTGTTCTCCAGATCGTTCAGGATGATATCGCTGCCGAGGTTGGAAGTCAGGATGATGACCGTGTTCTTGAAGTCCACCGTGCGCCCCTGACTGTCGGTGATGCGGCCATCGTCCAGCACCTGAAGCAGGATGTTGAATACATCCGGGTGTGCCTTTTCCACCTCATCGAACAGCACCACACTGTAGGGCTTGCGGCGCACTGCTTCGGTGAGCTGACCGCCCTCCTCGTAGCCGACATAGCCCGGAGGCGCACCGATCAGGCGGCTGACACTGAACTTCTCCATATATTCGGTCATGTCGATGCGCACCATGTTGCGCTCGTCATCGAACAGGGATTGTGCCAGCGCCTTTGCCAGCTCGGTCTTGCCCACACCGGTGGGACCAAGGAACAAAAAGCTGCCAATGGGCCGGTTGGGATCTGCGATACCTGCACGGCTGCGCAGGATAGCTTCGCTCACCTTGGTCACCGCTTCATCCTGCCCGATGACCCTTCTGTGGAGCACATCGTCCAGATGCAGCAGCTTCTCCCGCTCGCCTTCCACAAGCTTTTCCACCGGGATGCCGGTCCAGCGCGCCACGATGCGGGCGATCTCCTCATCGGTCACACGGTCACGCAGCAGGCTGTCCTCCTTTTTGGCGGCAGCGATCTTCTCTTCCTCTTCCAGCTGCTTTTCGAGCTGGGGCAGCTTGCCGTATTTCAGCTCCGCTGCCTTGTTCAGGTCATATTCCCGCTGTGCCTTTTCGATGGCGGCGTGGGTCTGCTCGATCTGCTCGCGCAGAGTCTGCACCTTGCCGATGGCGTTCTTCTCATTTTCCCATTTTGCCTTCATGCTGCGGAATGTGTCCTGCATCTCGGCAAGCTCTTTTTCCAGATCCTTCAAGCGGCTCTGGCTCAGCGCATCGGTCTCCTTTTTCAGGCTGACCTGCTCGATCTGCAGCTGGGTGATGCGGTGTGCCAGATCGTCCATCTCGCTGGGCATGCTGTCCATCTCGGTCTTGATCATAGCGCAGGCTTCGTCCACAAGGTCGATCGCCTTATCCGGCAGGAAACGATCCGTGATATAGCGATCCGAAAGGGTCGCCGCTGCGATCAGCGCACTGTCGTTGATCTTGACCCCGTGGAACACCTCATACCGTTCCTTCAAGCCGCGCAGGATGGAGACCGTGTCCTCCACGGTCGGCTCGTCCACCTGCACCGGCTGGAAGCGGCGTTCCAGCGCGGGGTCTTTTTCGATATACTGGCGGTACTCGTCCAGTGTCGTGGCACCGATGCAGTGCAGCTCGCCGCGTGCCAGCATGGGCTTGAGCAGGTTGCCGGCATCCATTGCGCCATCCGTCTTGCCCGCACCCACGATGGTGTGCAGCTCGTCGATGAAGAGGATGATCTTGCCCTCGCTCTTCTTGACCTCGTTCAGAACGCTCTTGAGGCGCTCCTCGAACTCGCCGCGATACTTTGCACCTGCCACCAGCGCGCCCATATCCAGGCTGAACACGGTGCGGTCCTTCAGGTTTTCCGGCACATCGCCGCGTACGATGCGCTGTGCCAGACCTTCTGCAATGGCGGTCTTGCCCACGCCCGGCTCACCGATCAGGCAGGGGTTGTTCTTGGTCTTACGGGACAGGATGCGGATGACATTGCGGATCTCCTGATCGCGCCCGATGACCGGGTCGAGCTTCTGCTTGCGTGCCAGATCGACCAGATCCTGCCCGTACTTCTGCAAGGCGTTGTAGGTATCCTCCGGGTTATCGGTGGTCACACGCTGGTTGCCGCGCACCGCCGTGAGCTGCTGCAAGAATTTATCCTTGGTGATGCCGAACGCCCGCAGCAGTGCGGTGATGTTCTGGGTAGGCTCATCCAGAATGCCGAGAAACAGATGCTCCACGCTGATGAACTCATCCTTCATCGCCTTGGCTTCCCGTGCGGCAGCGCTCAGCGCCTTATCTGCCGCCTGCGAGATATAGATCTTTTCCGGGTCACGACCCGAGCCGGACACTCTGGGCAGCGCCGAGAGCTTTTCGGCCACCGCAGCGGCAAAGCTGCCGGGGTCTACGTTCAGTTTTTGCAGCAGCTGCGGGATCAGCCCCTGCTGCTGTGAGACCAGCGCATGGAGCAGATGCTCCGGCTCCAGCGCGTTGTGCTGGTACTCCACGGCAAGCTGCTGCGCCGCCTGAAGTGCTTCCAGCGTTTTCTGCGTATATTGGTTGGTATTCATAAAGTCAGACCTCCATTCATACCGTTTCGTTTTGGTTCAGCGGACGGACAAAAGCGTATTTGCTAACCGCCCCGCAGCCCGGAGCGGCAGCCATGAAACCGCTCATGCTCGGTTGTTCGTCTCATTTTCGCGCCCTCCTTTGCAAAGCCTTTTCTTTTTTAGCACTCTAACCTTCCGACTGCTAAAAATATACTCCAATCCACCCACTTTGTCAATAGGATACCCGTCACAAAACCCCCGATTCACAAAAAGTTTGCGATTTGGTCGTTTTTCAGCAAACAAAAAAGGACGCAGCCCCCAAAACGGGAACTGCGTCCTTTTGTATCGTTCAGTTTACTGCTTCTTCCACCGGCGCATGATGCCCATGCCCAATGCATACGGGCCGGTATGCACCGCAATGGTGCAGCCGATCTGCAGCAGGTTCACTTCGCACTGGGCAGCGGGGTACTTTGCACGCAGAGCGGCGCGGGTCTGCATCCACAGACGCTTGCCTTCCTCTTCGTCATAGCCGTAGCCCACCGTGATGCGGTAGTCATCCGGCGTACCGCCGTGTGCGTCCAGATAGTTCAGCAGCTGTTCCAGCGCCTTTTCAAAGCTCTTCTGCCGCCCGCGTGCCACGCCGCCGGAGAAGATCTCGCCGTCCTTGAACAGGATCATCGGCTTGATGCCCAGCATATTGGCCGCACGGCCGGTCACCTTGCCGATGCGCCCGCCCTTGATGAGGTAGTCCAGGTTGCCCACGGTGAAGAAGATGTTGTTGGTCGCTTTTTCCGCTTCCAGCCACATCACAGTGTCTTCCAGCGCACAACCGGCATCCCGCATCGCCACCGCGTTTTCCACCATGGTGGATTCGGTCACGGTCGCAGCGCCGCTGTCCAGCACCTCGATACGGGCTTCGGGGTAATCCTCCAGAACCAGCTCGCGGGCGTTGCGGGCACTGCCCACACAGCCGCTCATCTTGCCGGTAAAGCACAGGCAAAGCACATCCCGCCCGGCTGCTGCGCGGGCGCGGAACACCTGCTCAAAGTCCTCGATGGAGGCAAGACTGGTCTTGGGATAGGCCGAAGGGTTGTCCACCATGAACTGATAGAAATCCCGCACGGCGATCTCCTTGCCTTCCCTGCGGTAATGCTCGCCGTCCAGCGAAACATAGAAGGGCACGATCTCAATGCCCATTGCCTTGGCGGTCTCCAGCGTCAGGTCGCAGGCGCTGTCGGTAATGATATCAAACATCTGTGACGCTTCCCTTTCTGTTACTTTTGCGCAGGTGGCGTGTTGGATCAAACGTGGTGGACGTATGCCTCACGCTCTGCACCCACCGAGATGTAGGTGATCTTGCAATTGACTGCCTTTTCCAGATACTCGATGTAGTTGCGGGTCTCCACCGGCAGATCCTCCCACTTGCGGGCTGCGGTGATGTCGCAGTGCCAGCCGGGCAGATACTCGACCACCGGCTGTGCGGTGTCCAGAGCCTCGCCCATCGGGAAACGGGTGGTGGTGGTGCCGTCGGTCAGCTTGTAAGCGGTGACCACGGGGATCTTCTCCATGTAGTCCAGAACGTCCAGCAGGGTCAGAGCGACCTCGTCACAGCCCTGGCAGAACACACCGTAGCGGCTCGCCACCAGATCGATGGGGCCAACGCGGCGGGGACGGCCGGTCGCAGCGCCGTACTCGTGGCCTGCCTCACGCAGGAAGTGCTTCTCTTCCTCGGTCATTGCCAGCTCTGCGGTGAAGGGGCCGTCGCCCACGCAGGAGGAGTAAGCCTTCATGACACCGATGGAGTTGTCCAGCTTGTGGCCCGGGATGCCTGCGCCGATGGGAGCGTAAGCGCCGATGACGTTGGAGGAGGTGG
>CAZUDU010000005.1:0-1895 GCA_964619455.1 uncultured Faecalibacterium sp. | reverse complement strand
CCCGGGATGCCTGCGCCGATGGGAGCGTAAGCGCCGATGACGTTGGAGGAGGTGGTGTAGGGGTAGATACCAAAGTCGATATCACGCAGAGCGCCCAGCTGAGCCTCGAACAGGATCTTCTTGCCGGCTTCGTCTGCGGCTGCCAGATACTCGCCTGCGTCGCAGATGTAGTCCTTGAAGATGGCGGCATACTTCTCCAGCCATGCCCACATCTCGTCCACGCTGATGGGTGCGGCACCGTAGCTGCCCTCCATGACCAGATTCTTGGAATCGACCATGGTGACCAGACGCTTGTGCACGGCATCGTCCAGATGCAGCAGATCGCCCATACGCAGGGTCTTCTTCATGTACTTGTCACCGTAAGCGTAGGCAATGCCGCGCTTGGTGGAGCCGAACTGTGCGCCAGTCTTGGACAGACGAGCTTCCTCCAGACCGTCCTGCTCAACGTGGAACGGCATGGTGATGGTCGCACGGTCGGAGATCTTCAGGTTCGCGGGGGTGATCTCAACGCCCTGCTCGCGCAGGCGGGTGATCTCCTCATCCAGATGGCGCGGGTCAATGACCATACCATTGCCCATGACGCAGACGACCTCCGGGCGCAGAATGCCGGAGGGCAGCAGGTTCAGAACGAACTTGCCGCGCTCGTTCTTGACCGTATGACCTGCGTTGTTGCCGCCCTGATAGCGTGCAACGATGTCATACTCCTGGCTGATCAGGTCGACCATACGACCCTTGCCTTCATCGCCCCAGTTGATACCCGTGATTGCAGTAAGCATAATAAATGACCTCTTTATCATTCATCAAAAGACAGCCTTTTCCGGCACTTTGCGCGGGATACGCCATCTTGGAAAACATACACCGGGCGCAAACGCGCACCAATGCGAGTATAGTATATCACAGATCTTTGCGCAAAAAAAGAGGAAACACAGGTTTTTCACTGTTGTTTCCTCCAAAAATAGATGCGCTATTTTGTCAAAAAATATCAGCTGCGGGGTTTTACGTCCTCACGGCGGGGCAGCTTGTGGATGGTGCCGTCCGGCTCCTTGATGGAGGTGTGCTCCAGCTGATCGCGGAAGCTGCGGCGGAAGTCCTCCAGATATTCCTGCCGGAGTGCCTGCTGCTCTGCCTTTTCCGCATCGGTCAGACCTTCTGCCTTGCTCTTGTGTGCCAGCTCGTTGATGCGGGCGATCTTTTCCTTGGTCATATTGTCCTCCTGTATTTTCAGTCCGAGTATGTTATAATAGAAAAAATTCGTTTGGATCACAAAGGGGTGCTTTTCATGGCAAATCAACTCAATTTCGCGCAGCAGATGGATCAGATCGTCAAGGGGCTGAACGGCAGCCGCCCCCGGCTGCTGCTCCACGCCTGCTGTGGTCCCTGCTCCAGCGCAGTGCTGGAACAGCTATGCCAGTATTTTGAGATCACTGTCCTTTATTATAACCCAAACACCTGGCCAGCGGAAGAGTATTTCCGCCGCGGCGAGGAATTGGAGCGCTTTGTCGCCGCCGCCCACCCGTTGGGGGTGACCGTCGTGCAGGATCATTACGACCCGCAGGAGTTCTACTCTGCCGTCAGCGGGCTGGAAACCGAACCGGAGCGCGGCAGCCGCTGCACCGTGTGCTACCGGCTGCGGATGCGCCGCGCCGCCGAATACGCCAAAGCGAACGGCTTTGACTGGTTCACCACGACCCTCTCCATCAGCCCGCACAAGGATGCCAAGCGCATCAATGCCATCGGGCAGGAGCTGGAAGCCGAGTTCGGCATCAAGCATCTGACCTCCGATTTCAAAAAGCACAACGGCTATCTGCGATCGCTCCAGCTTTCAGACGAGTACGGCCTGTACCGGCAGGATTACTGCGGCTGTGAGTTCAGCGCAAAAGCAAGAGGGATCGAGT
>CAZUDU010000004.1:29408-30804 GCA_964619455.1 uncultured Faecalibacterium sp. | reverse complement strand
CGTAGCTGTGACCGTTGACCGTGATGATGCCGTTGGTGTTCTCGTTGACCACCGCACCCTTGGGGTTCATGCAGAAGGTACGCACACGGTCGCCATACTGCTTGGTGCGGTAGACGATCTTGCTCTCGTACAGCTCATCGGTCAGGTGTGCAAACACGGCTGCGGGCAGCTCCACGCGCACGCCGATGTCCACACGATTAGACTTGGTGGGGATGTTCAGCTCCTTGCAGACCTGCTCCATCCACTTGGAACCGCTGCGGCCCACCGAGATCACACACTCGGAGCAGGTATACACAGTATCCGCGCAATGGACTTCGTAACCGCCGTCCACGATCGTGACCGACTGCACCGGAGTGTCAAAGAAGAACTCGACCTTATCCTTCAGGTAAGCGTAGATGTTCTCCAGCACGACATAGTTGATATCCGTGCCCAGATGACGCACCGAAGCATCCAGCAGATGCAGGTCGTTCTGGATGCAGAGGGTCTTGAAGCGGGTGCCTGCGGTGGAGTAGAGCTTGGTGCCCTCGCCGCCGTACTTCAGGTTGATCTCGTCCACATAGCGCATCAGATCCAGCGCAGGCTTCTTGCCGATGTACTCGTACAGCGTGCCGCCGAAATCGTTGGTGATGTTGTACTTACCGTCCGAGAACGCACCCGCACCGCCAAAACCGCTCATAATGGAGCAGCTCTTGCAGCCGATGCAGCTCTTGATCTTGTCGCCGTCGATCGGGCAGTGACGGCGGCTCAGCTCGTGACCTGCCTCAAACACAGCCACCTTCAGCTCCGGCTTCTGCTGCATCAGCTCGTATGCAGCAAAAATACCGCCGGGGCCTGCACCGATAATGATCACATCATAATTCATACAAAGTCCTCCATTATATATAAGGTACAGCCATTTGCCATCTTCTTATCAGGCATTCTTTTTTATTTTATCATACCGTTTCCGAAATGTAAATTCCCTTCCCGGCTGTTGTACACAATATAATTTGAAGAGTCGTACTACCCACGGCGTATCCTGCGGCTCCTTGGCTCAGTCATTTTTGTTCTGCCCTCTGTTCTTCCTTTTTCTTCCGGTTCACATGGTCAAAACAGAGACACAGCCCTCCAATTATTCCAAAAAACGTCACCGTCAGAAGCAGCACCTCGATCAGGTTTGGGGTTCCCTCATAGGTAAAGAGGAACCAGTCCATCGCGATGACAACCACCAGCATGATCAGCACTTGTCCCAGCGTCATGCCGCCGCCATCCGACTCCTTTTTCCTATCCGGAACACCCGCATAATAATGTCCGCTGCTCTTTTCGTTGATCTCCTTCCAGATCCTTTTCTGGTTCTGGTCGCAGATATGCCAGTCGATCATAGGATCGCCGGTCGCACGCGGAGCATGGTACAGATCCA
>CAZUDU010000004.1:3449-29308 GCA_964619455.1 uncultured Faecalibacterium sp. | reverse complement strand
ATATGCCAGTCGATCATAGGATCGCCGGTCGCACGCGGAGCATGGTACAGATCCAGCTGCTCATCACACCATTCCGTGTAAAAGCCTTTCTTCGACATATATTTTTCCTCCTGTCATTGATGTTCTGGTTTGTCCTGAGCACAGTATCGCACGGACAGCATCCAATAAACAGGACTTTCATCTTTTTGCATCCCTTCCGAAAAACGTTTTCAGAAAAGATATGAAATCCATATTATCGGACAGTTTATCTGTTACATTCTCCACAGAGAACGCAAACCATCTAAAATACAGGAGGGATCATCTATGAATCAGTCTCGCAGAAAAAAGATCGCCGCCGTCAGTAAGCGGCTCGAAGCACTGTCTGATCAGCTTGAAGCACTTCAAACCGAAGTCGTCAGCCTCTGTTCCGCGGTCGAGGACATCCTGTCCGCCGAGGAGGAAGCGCTCGACAACACCCCCGAGAGCCTTCAGGACAGCGAACGGTATCTCTTATCCGAAGATGCGTGCGAAAAGCTCCGCGAAGCCGTGGATGCGCTGGACGAAGTCGAAAGTGCATTGGACGATGCACTCTCCGCACTGGACGATGCCAGAGGGCAGTGAATCCCGATTTGAGCTATCACAAGCAAAAACCCGCCGCCGTCTGAGGTTTTCCCTCAAACGGCGGCAGGTCTGTTTTTATGTTAGCTCAAAACGAGCGGCTGCCCATTATTCCGGCAGATCCTCTTCGTTCTCCAGGCTGTGCCAGACGTTCTGCACATCGTCGTTGTCCTCAAGTGCGTCCAGCAGCTTGCCCATCAGCTTGAGCTGATCGGGGTCGGTCAGGCGGGTGGTGGTCATGGGCACCATTGCCAGATCCGCGCTCAGCAGCTCGTAGCCCTTGCCCTCCAGAGCATTGACCACAGCAGAATAGTTCTCGGGATCGGTGGTGACCTCTGCTGCGTCCTCGCCTGCATCGAAGTCCTCTGCACCAGCATCCAGAGCGTCCATCATTGCCTCGTCTGCGTCCTTATCCTCCAGAGACAGAACGATGACGCCCTTCTGGCTGAACAGGTAGCCAACGCAGCCCATTGCACCCAGGTTGCCGCCGTTCTTGTCGAAGTAGTGGCGCAGGTCAGCAGCGGTACGGTTGCGGTTGTCGGTCAGGGTCTCGACCATGACCGCAACGCCGCCGGGACCGTAGCCCTCGTAGGTGATTGCTTCGTACTCGGTCTTGTCGCCGCCTTCTGCCTTCTTGATGATACGCTGGATGTTATCGTTGGGCACGCTCATGCGCTTTGCCTTGGAGATCAGATCTGCCAGCTTGCTGTTGGAAGCCGGGTTGGGGCCGCCCATACGAACGGCAACGCTGATCTCGCGGCCGATCTTGGTAAAGACCTTTGCTTTTGCGCCGTCGGTCTTTTCCTTCTTGCGCTTAATGTTGTTCCATTTGCTATGTCCAGACATGGAAAGAGCCTCCTAAATTTTATCGTAAGGTTCCGCCTGCGGGCAGACGGCTGTGGTCGCCCGCTTGTGGCAGCACACAAAATCTAACTTTAATAGTTTATCACAATCGGGTTGTGCGTTCAAGCCTTCCGGGAGCAGTTTTCGCCCAAAAACGTGCAAAAACCGCGTATCACAGCAGCCGAAGCGCCTTGGGGTAGTGGTTTTTGACCCTGCCGCCAGATACCTTTCCGCCGCCCAGCGCCCAGCCGTCCACCGTCACACAGCAGCAGCCATCGACAGCGGTGTGCGCTTCGATCTCACGCCCGGAGAGGTATTCCACGCAGCGGTCATCCTGCAATGTCAGCTCCTCGCGGTTGGCACACAGGTGTCCAAAGGCAGTGAACAGGTGGTGCTCCGGCACAAAACGCCCCTTCTGCACCCCACCCACGAACACACCGGCACGCAGAACGTGCAGGTTCGTCTGGGGGAAGGGCACCAGCAGCAGCACACCGCCGCCATGCACCGTGGCAGGGCGGTCTGCCAGCGCCGGGAAATACTGCTGCGCAAACTCCCGCCATGCCGCAAGGCTCTGCGCCGGGCTGCTCTCCCCTGCCGATGCGTCCCGCGCGCGCTGGCTGCGCCCCTGCACGGCATCCCGGCAGGCGCGGCTTGCTTCCCGGCGGGCAGAACGTGCATCCACCGCTTTTGCAGGCTTTGCACCCTTGCCCTTTGCCTTCTTGCCCGCTTCCAGCGCAGCTTCCAGCCAGAGCTGCTCTTCCGGGGCATACTCACCCGCCGCAGGCAGGGTGCGGGGCGTCCCTGCCTTGACCAGACGCGCCATAAAGTGCCCCTCGCCGCCCTGACAGGGCCAGATGCGGCGCACCTTGCTCACATCCAGCGGCAGCCCGCCGGTACGGTTCGCTTCGCCTTCGCTGCCAAAGGTATAGTCCACATTGCCCAGCACATCCGCCAACTCAAACTCCGGGTGGCGATTCAGGAATGCAGCCACCTGCGCTTCGTCCTCCTCCGGTGCAAAGGTGCAGGTGGAGTAGACGATCTGCCCGCCGGGTGCAAGCGCTTCCGCCGCACAGTCCAGGATCTGCTCACCCAGCTCCGCGCACTGCCTGACCAGCGCTTCACAGTGCTGTGCCAGCGCCGCAGGCTCCTTGCGGAACATTCCCTCGCCGGAGCAGGGCGTATCCACCAGCACGCGGTCAAAGAACTCCGGCAGCGCCTCTGCGATGCGGGCAGGCGTTTCGTTGAGGATCACCGCATTGGAGACCCCCATCCGCTCCAGGTTGCTTTTCAGGATCTCGGCACGGGCGGCAACGTACTCGTTGCTGACCAGCACGCCTCTGCCCTGCAGCGCCGCCGCAAGCTGGCTGCTTTTGCCGCCGGGCGCGGCACACAGGTCCAGCACCCGCATCCCCGGCTGCACCCCCAGCAGCGGAGCTGCCGAGGATGCCGACGGCTCCTGCGAATAGAACACGCCCGCATGATGATACGGATGCCGCCCCGGTTTGAAGTCCGGCTGCTCCACCACGAATGCCGCCTTGCAGAAGGGCGAGCGCTTCAGTGCAAGATCCGCCTTTTCCGCAAACTGCTCCGGCTGTGCCCGCAGCGCCGAAACGGTCACGCCGCGCGCAGCGGTCTGCTGCGGTGCTGCATAAAGCTGCTCATACCGCTCCCCCAGCAGCTCCCGCTCCCGGCGTTCAAAATATTCCGTAGGCATATCCATTCCTCCTGATGCATAACGCCGCTCTTTGCGGCAACACTATTGGCTGTGAGGGCAACGCGCCCTTGCAGGGAAAACCGAAAGGAGTCATTATACGATGGAAAACCGCAGCAACAACTGTAAGAACCAGTCCTCAAACCGTACCACGAACCGCAGCACCAGCCAGAGCCAGAACAGCGCCGCCAACGAGCACAAGCACCCCAACCAGTACACCAAGGGTGCCGACGACGAGAGCGCCAAGAACTCCACAAGCTCCAAGAATTCCGTCCGCAACGGCCGCTAAACGCACCGTACTGCTCTGACCTCAGAGCATTGGCATCATCAGAAAGCCCGCTGCCCTCCGGCACTGTTTTCCAGTGCGGAAAGCAGCGGGCTTTCGCAGTTGTTATAAGTGCCAGCTTACTTCTGGTTCGGGTCAAAGTTCTGCCACAGTACCTCGAACAGCTGCTGGATGCGCTCCATCTGACCGGTCAGATACAGCCAGCCCAGCAGGCATTCAAATCCGGTGGAAGCGCGGTATTCCTCCGGCGAAGCGTGTTTTGCCACGCTCGCCTTGGTCGCATTGCGTCCCCGCTTGAACATTGCCAGCTCATCCTCGGTGAAGAGCGGCTCCAGAAGCTGCTCCTCCCGGAACTGTGCCCGCGCCGAGACGTACTTGACCTTTTCGGCATTGAGCTTGCCCGCAGACAGGCGGTGATGCTCCACCAGACGCTGGCGCACCAGCATCTCCAGCACGCTGTCGCCCATAAAGGCGAGTGCCAGCGGGCTAAGCTCCTGCACATTGATCTTTTCAGGTTCGGTCATGACGGACACCTCTTAGAAGATATAGTCGAACTGGTAGTCACCGATGAGGATGGTATCGTTCTCCTGCACGCCCTTGTCCACCAGTTCCTTCAGGATGCCGCTCTCGTCAAGCTGGCGCTGGAAGTACTGCAGGCTCTCGTAGTCGTCCACGTTGCTGCCTGCCAGAATGTACTCCAGCCACGGAGCCTCGATGATCCACACATGATCCTGATCGTGGTAGATGGTGTACTCGCGGCCGCCCTTCTTTGCTTCGGGCTTTTTGTACTCGGCTGCAAACACCGGCACTGCAGGGATATCCTTCAGGCGGTTGTAGACCATACCCGGCAGCTCGCGCACACCCTGCATGGTCGCGGCCGAGATCGCCACAAAGGTCAGGCCCTTATCTTCCACATACTTGCGGAAGTCTGCGATCTGCTCCTCGGTCGCCAGATCGCACTTGTTGGCGACGACGATCTGCGGGCGCTCTGCCAAAACCGGGCTGAACTTTGCCAGCTCCTCGTTGATCTTCTCAAAATCCTCGATGGGGTCGCGGCACTCGCTGCCTGCAACGTCCACGACGTGCAGCAGCAGACGGCAGCGCTCCACATGGCGCAGGAAGTCGTGACCCAGACCGATGCCCTCGCTGGCACCCTCGATCAGACCGGGGATATCGGCACAGACAAAGCTTGCGCCCTCACCCACCGACACGACACCCAGGGTGGGCACCAGTGTGGTAAAATGATAGTTTGCGATCTTGGGCTTTGCTGCGCTGATGGTCGAGATCAGGGTAGACTTGCCCACGTTGGGGAAGCCGATCAGGCCCACATCTGCGATCAGCTTCAGCTCCAGCGTCACCTGCAGGGATTCGCCGGGCATACCGGGCTTTGCAAACTTGGGGATCTGACGGGTCGGGGTAGCAAAATGTGCGTTGCCAAAACCGCCGCGGCCGCCCTTTGCAATGGTGACCGGCTCATGATCGGACAGGTCTGCGATGACCAGACCGCTCTCTGCGTCCTTGATAACAGTGCCCAGCGGCACCTTGATGACGAGGTTCTCGGCGCTCTTGCCGTGGCACAGGCTGGAACCGCCCTTGCCGCCGTCCGGAGCCGCATACTTACGCTTATAGCGGAAGTCCATCAGGGTAGACAGGTGATTGTCTGCCACAAAGATGATGTCACCGCCGCGACCGCCGTCGCCGCCGTCCGGACCGCCTGCGGCAACGAATTTTTCACGGTGGAAGCTCACCGCACCGTCGCCGCCCTTGCCCGCGTGGAGCCATATCGTGGCGATGTCGATAAAGTTGGTTTGTGCTGCCATACAGCCCCTCCTTTTGTTCTTGTGCGGAAGCAATGCCCCCTGCACAGTCCATAATCAGTAAAAAGAGCCGGGCCACGAGGGTCCGGCTCTACGGTTGCAGTTTTTAGAAAGAAGTTACTGCTTGACGCTGCACTTCTTGCCGCTCTTGCCCACGCGCTCGAAACGGACGGTGCCGTCCACCAGAGCAAACAGGGTATCATCGCTGCCCTTGCCAACGTTCTCACCCGGCTGAATGTGGGTGCCGCGCTGACGAACCAGGATGTTGCCGGCCAGAACGAACTGACCGTCTGCACGCTTTACGCCCAGACGCTGAGCCGCAGAATCACGGCCGTTCTTGGTGCTACCTACGCCCTTTTTATGTGCCATTGTAAAATTCCTCCTTAGCCGTTGATCGCAGTGATCTCAACCTTGGTGTAGGGCTGACGATGGCCCATACGGCGAGCACTGTGCTTCTTTGCACGATAGGTGATGATGTTCAGCTTCTTGCCCTTGCCATTCTTGATGACCTTAGCGGAAACGGAAGCACCCTCAACAACGGGAGCGCCAACCTTCACGGAGCCCTCCTCGCCGATTGCGAGAACCTGATCGAACTTGACTTCGGAGTCGGCCTCAACGTCCATCTTCTCGATGTAAACGATGTCGCCCTGCTCCACGCGGTACTGCTTACCGCCGGTAACAATGATTGCGTACATATTGTTCATTCCTTTTCTTTGTACTCGCTGGTCGTTAAGGCAGGCTCCGATCGGAGCCGTTTCAGGCGCCCACACCATGCGGCTAGAATAGTATAGCAAAAAAGATTCCCGATTGCAAGAGGATTTTTCTTCTTTTCGCAAGTTTTTTTATTTTTGTTCCTCTGCAAGCTGTGCGATCCGCTCTTTCACCTCTGCATTGAGCTGCTCGGTCTTTTCCACAAACAGCTTGCGGGGCATAGAAGCCAGCAAAGTGGTGTCCTTGCCCACAAATGCAAACGGTCCGTCCAGCTTTTTCATCGCATCCCGGTTCTCTGCATTGAGCGCCAGCGGCACCATCAGAGGCTTTGCCTTGAACTTGCGGGTGAAATAGATCTCCGCCGCAAGACCCGCGATCACCGCAAGACCTGCCACCAGCTGGGAGGCGCGCAGACCGATGGCGGGCACCAGCATCAGGCTGTCGGTGCGCAGCGCTTCGATCCAGAACCGCCCCGCGCCGTACCAGATCAGGTATCGCAGGGTGATATCACCGTTGAACTTGCGCTTTTTGATGTAGAAGAACAGCAGCAGGAAACCCGCCAGACACCACAGGCTCTCATATAAGAAGGTGGGGTGTACCGGCAGATTCGGGTCGATGACCGCGCCGTTCGGTGCGGTGACCGTGCTGCCCATCAGGTAGTAGCGGGTCGTCTCGCTGAACATACCCCACGGCAGGGTGGTGTTGCAGCCAAAGGCTTCCTGATTGAAAAAGTTGCCCCAGCGCCCGCAGCACTGACCGATGAGAAAGCCCATCGCGGTCAGATCGAACATCGGCAACACCGGCACGCCGCGCCACTTGCAGGCAAGACCGCCAAACAAAAAGCCTCCGATGATGCCGCCATAGATGGCAAGGCCGCCGTCCCGGATGGCGATCATGTCCCAGATGCTCTCATACTCAAACGGTGCCATTGCCACATAGTAAGCGCGGGCAGAGACGATGCCCATGATGACGCCGATCAGGATCACATCCACCATTGCGTCTGCATCCACGCCGAACTCCACCCCGTGGCGGAACGCGAACACCAGCGCAAGGCACAGCCCCACCGCGATGCACACGCCATACCAGTAGATGTTCATCCCGCCGATGGAAAACGCCACACGGTCCACTTCAAAGCTCAGCCCCAAGCCGGGGAACTGTACCAGATTCGTCATTCTGCTTCCTCCTCGTCCTCATCGCACAATGCTGCCGTGCCATCCGGCTGGATGTACACGGTCGCCATGCGGTCGGTGCACAGGATCTTCTGCAAGGCAGCGTCCGCATCCTCCGCAGTCAGGCCTGCCAGCATTGCGATCTGCTGCGCCACCGTCTGCCCTGCCATTGCAAATTCTGCCATCTGGCTTGCGGAGTCCTCCACATTTTCCAGATTTTCGATCAGCTGACCGTACTTTTCATTCTTGCAAAGGGTGAAGATCTCACGATCCACGCCCTCCTTGCGGATGCGGGCGATCTCGTCCAGCAGCATCTGCCGCACAACGTCCGCCTGATCGCTCTCGCCGGTGAACAGGATGCAGCAGCAGCCGTCCACCCGCAGCACCTCACCGCCAAAACCGGGGTTCACAAGACCCTGATCGTACAGGGTGCGGTACAGGCGGCTCATGCCGCCCACGATGCAGCTGCACACCAGCCCATAGAGCGCTTCGGTGCGCAGATCCCCGAACTCGAGCGGTTCCTCCTTGAAGCCCACGCCGAAGCAGGGTTTTGCAATGGGCATCCGCAAGGTCTTTTCCGTTGCCGCAAGGGTCATCGGTTCCTCTGCCCAGAGCCGCTGCACCGGCTGCGCCGGGCGGGGCTCCATCAAGCCGTGGCGCTCGCACGCTGCAAGGATCTGTTCCATGCTCGTGCTGCCCGCCGCTGCCAGAACCATATTGCCCGGCGCATAAAACGCCTTGCAGCTGTCGTACAGCATCTCCGGGGTGATCTCAGCAATGCTCTCCACCGTGCCCGCAATGTCGCTGCGGATGGGGTGGCTGTGGTACAGACACTCGAACAGCCCCGTGACCAGCCGCCACTCCGGACTGTCTGCATACATCTTGATCTCCTGCCCGATGATGCCCTGCTCCTTGGCGATGGTCTGCTCGGTGAAATAGGGGTTGGTCACCATGCCCAGCAGCACATCCAGGCTTTCGTCCAGCTGCTGGGTCGCGGTGAAGAGATAGCAGGTGCGGTCAAAGCTGGTAAAAGCATTGGCGTTCGCACCGGTCTTTGCATACTTTGCAAAGGCATCGCCGTCCTCGTCCTCAAACATCTTGTGCTCCAGAAAGTGCGCCACGCCTGCCGGCAGATGCACTTCCTTGTCTCCCAGCCGGAAATCCCGGTCGATGGAACCAAAACGGGTCGCAAAGATCACATGCGTACCGGAATAGCCCGGCATCGGGCGCACCAGAACGGTCAGCCCGGAGGGCAGCACCTTCCACTGGTCTGCCACCGTACGCTCCAAAATAGTCTGTTTATTCTCCGGCATCGGTCGGCTCCTCCTTTGTCAGCAGATAGCTGACCGAAAGGGTCAGCTCGCGCAGGACCTGGCGCACCTCGTCCTTGGTCACAGCACGCAGCGCTGCGCGCGCCTCGTCCGGGGTCTGCACCGCACCGCCGCGCAGCACCTCCATGCAGTACCATGTCTCGATGCCGCCAAGGGTGTCCTCCACGCCGCTCATCCCGCTGAGCAGACCACGGCGGCAATCCTCCAGCTCTTCGTCCGTAATGGGGCCGCTGCACAGATCCGCAAGCTCTTTCAGGATCGCTTGTTCCGCGCGGGCAGCATCCGCGTGCTCTACCCCGCTGCTCACCAGCATGCTGCCGGTAAAGCTCTGGAAGGAGGACGAGCAGTAGTAGCACAGGTGATCGCGCTCGCGCACGTTCAAAAACAGGCGGCTGGTCACACTGCCGCCATACAGCGCCATTGCCAGACGCACCGCGGCAAGCTGCTGCGGCCGCATCGGCTCGCCCAGGGTGAACAGCATGCACAGCTTGGACTGCACCATATCAAAGTATTCGGTCTTGTGCAGCGGCTGCTGGCGGGGCATTGCCATGTTCGGCATCAGCGGCTGCGGCACACGGTCGATCTGTGCCAGCTCCCGCAGCAGTGCCTGACGCACCTCTTCGGTCTGTGCTTCATCGCAGCCCAGCACGACCAGCTCGATCTGCGCCGTGCGCAGCATCTCTCGGTACGCATCGGTCAGCGCCTGCGGCGTCATGCCATCGACTTCTTCCAGATAGCCCTCCTGCCGCACGCCCGCCGGGCTGTCGCCAAAGAACTCCCGCTTTGCCTGACTGGTGCAGTAAACACGCTTTTCGTTGATCTCATCTTCCAGCGATTTTTTCAGCATCTGCTTTTCGATGCTGACTGCGTCCGGGTCAAACACGCCCTCCACAAAATACGGATGGAATGCCGCCCCCAGCGCGATGCTCGTATATTCCCGGGTCAGCGGCTCCCCTTCCAGCGCAAACACATCCTTGATGCCGGTCACGCTGACACACAGATTGCGGTTGCACCCCAGCGGGCGGGCATCCACCGAAAGATCTGCGCCGTACAGTTTTGCCAGCTTTTTGGTCAGCTGGGTCATGTCCGGGCAGTCGGCATAGCCGCGCTCCAGAACCAGCGGCAGCAGCGCATGGGCAGTTGCCGTCTTGCGCTGCGCAGGGAAAGAAAAATGGATGCTGATGCGGCAGCGATTGAATTTTTCCGCCGCATGGCAGGACAAATGCACCCCCGGTGCGATCAGAGTTCGTTCCACTTATTGTTCTCCTCTACGCCCTGTTTGGCACAGGGCCGTTCTTTTTTAGTCTGCCATCTGGGTGGCAAGGAATTCTTCCAGACTGAGTGCGCTGGCACGGATGGCAAGGGCATTCTCCTTGCCCACATAACGCCAGTGCCACGGCTCATAGACTACGCCGGTCGCCGCCTGACGGTCCTGCGGGTAACGCAGGATGAACCCGTACTCTGCGGCGTAGGCGGTCAGCCATTCGTATGCCTTGGTCTCGGCAAAGCCAAGATCCAGCGTATCATAGTCTTCACACACAAGATCTACCGCATAGCCGGTGCCATGCTCATTGCAGTCCGCCTTCGGCTCGATCGACGCCGCCAGTGCTTCGGCATCCTGCTGAGTCTTGTGCTGTTCCAGATAGGTCTGTACCCAGTTCTCATAGACAGCTTCCCGCGCGGGAGCGTCCTGATAGGCATTCACCACGATCAGGGTCACATCATCCGCCTGCGCTGCTGCTGCCATGCTTCGGTAAGCCATCGCGGCTTCCGCTTCCAGCAGGCTGCCCGCCTCATCCACTGCAGAGAGCAGCGGCTCCGGCTCGGCAGTGTAAGGCAGGTTGCCGTTCACCAGCACAAGGCGCGGGTCATTGCGGTCAAAAACATAGCCTGCCCCGTCATACGGCTGCGCCGCAAAGACCTCCGGCCCCCGCACGAGCGACGTGACCTGCGGCAGCAGCCACAGGATGCCCTTGGTCATCAGGAACACTGCCGCTGCACAGCCTGCCAGAAACAGTGCCCAGTTGCGCACAAGGCGCAGTGTTTTGCGCCGCTTCCATTGCTGGTAGGTCAGCCTCGATCTGGGGCGGTTTCGGGTTCTTTTTTGTTCCATAGCGGTGGCGTACTCCTTTTCGGCATTTTTTGCAGCGCGCCGCGCCGCACAGATACAGCTTTTATTATACACCGCTTTGAATTTTCTGTAAACGCCGCCGGGTGTAAAAAATTTATGACAAGCAAAAACCGGGGCTTTCCCGTTTCGGAAAGCCCCGGCGTACTTTTTATAAAAAGAATCAGTCGAACAGCATATCATGGATCGCGCTGACAGCCTTATCGGCCTCGGTGCGGTCGATGATGCAGGAGATCTTGATCTCACTGGTGGAGATCATCTTGATGTTGATATTATTGTTGGACAGTGCCTCGAACATCTGAGCAGCAACACCGCTGTGGCTCTGCATGCCGGCGCCCACGATGGAGACCTTGGCGCAGGAGGTGTCGCAGCTGACATTGGTGAAGTGTGCGCTGTCCTTCAGCACACGAACTGCCTGTTCTGCATCGCCCTCGGAGCAGGTAAAGATCACGTCCTTCTTGCCGTCACGGCCGGTGGACTGCAGGATGATATCCACGTTGACGTTCTTCTGTGCCAGCAGACCAAAGATCTTGAAGCTGGTGCCCGGCTCGTCGGGAACGTTCAGAATCGTGATAACAGCAACGTCGGTGTCCTTTGCAACACCCTTGATCAGCATACCTTCCATGTCCTTTGCAACCTCCTTGACTAACGTACCCGGAACAGGGTTCAGGCTGGAGAGCACCTCCAGCTCCACATTATACTTTTTGGCAAGCTCCACGCTGCGGTTGTTCAGCACCTGTGCGCCGAGAGAGGCAAGCTCCAGCATCTCGTCAAAGGTGATCTCTTCCAGCTTACGGGTGTTGCGCACCTTGCGCGGGTCGGCGGTGTAAACACCCTCCACATCGGTGTAGATCTGGCAGCGGTCTGCGTGCAGCGCTGCGGCGATCGCCACCGCACTGGTGTCCGAGCCGCCGCGGCCCAGCGTGGTCACATCGTCCATCTTGTTCATGCCCTGGAAACCTGCCACGACCACGACACGGTTGCGCTCCAGCTCCGAAGAGATGCGCTCGGTCTCCAGGCGGGTGATGCGTGCCTTGGTGTAAGCGCGGTCGGTGCGGAAGCCCGCCTGCCAGCCGGTCAGGCTGATGGCATGGCAGCCGATCTCGTTGAGCGCCATTGCCAGCAGAGAGATGCTGATCTGCTCGCCGGTCGCCAGCAGCATATCCATCTCACGCGCCGAAGGGTTGTGGGTGATCTCTGCCGCTTTTGTGATCAGGTCATCGGTGGTATCGCCCTGCGCCGAGACCACCACTACTACGTCGTTGCCTGCTTTGTGGGTGTTTGCCACAATGCGTGCCACGTTGAAGATACGCTCCCGGTCCCTCACCGAAGAACCGCCGAACTTTTGTACGATCAACGCCATATCTTGTCACTCTCCTCTTTTTCGCCCTCTGTCACAGAGGGGTACGCCGGGCGGAAGCAGCTGTATGTACTTCCCGTTCCCTCTTATCATTCCACAGTCGCGCCAACATTGTCTGCATCCAGGCGCAGCAGTGTAAATGCTTCACATCCATCCAGACCTTCCAGCTGTTCCAGCCCGGTCTCAAGACCCGCGTAAAAACGTTCTGCGTCCGCACGTTCTGCCACCGCCATCACGGTGCTGCCCGCGCCGGAAACATAGACCGCCTTTGCACCGCACTGTTTTGCCAGCGCAAAGACCTCTTTGGAACCGGGCATCAGCGGCATGCGGTACGGCTGGTGGAGCGCGTCTTCGGTCGCAATACCCAGCAGGTCGTGCCTGCCTTCGCAGAACGCCGCCGGAACCAGTGCCGCGCGGGACAGGTTATACACCGCGTCCTTGTGCGGGATCTGCTTGGGCAGCGCAGCGCGCGCCGCTTCGGTCAGCAGCTTGTAATCCGGCACGATGGCAGCAAAGCAGAGGCTTTGATCCACGTCCCGTTTGACCGAATAGACCTGACCGCCCTCAAACACGCTGCTGGTCAAACCGCCCAGAAGTGCCGGGGCAACGTTGTCCGGGTGTCCCTCGATGGAGGTCGCCAGGGTCAGCAGCTCCTGCGTGTTCAGGATATCGCCCAGCATCCGGTTCGCGCCCAGCAGACCTGCAATGATGCACGCCGAGGACGAGCCCAGACCGCGCGCCATCGGGATGGGGTTGGTCTGCACGATCTTGAGCGGCGGGATCTTTTTGCCCACCTTGTCGAACAGTCCCTTCGCCGAGCGGTAGATGAGGTTGGACTCGCCGCGCGGGATGCGGGTACCGTCCGCCGCAGAGATATCCAGCTTGTCGCTCTCTTCAAAGGTCGCCGTATTATACAATGTTACCGCCAGACCCAGCGCATCGAAGCCGGAGCCTACGTTCGCGCTGGTCGCCGGGACCGAAACCTTGATCTTCATCGCTGCCGCACCTTTCCCTGTTTATTCCTCGACCGGCAGACGCTTGAGCACCAGCTTCACGCTGCCGCCCACCGCCTCCACCTTGCGGGCTGCCTCGGCGAGCTTTTTCTCGTCGGTCTGCTCCACAAGGCAGGCACAGCCGTCAAAGTGTTCATCCACGACCTTGCCGCCATACAGCGCTTCTGCCACAGCGGGTGCAATGCCCGCTACACGCACATAATATGCTGCGGGGGTCGGGTCGGTGAGCATGCCCTCCACCGGCTCTGCGGGCTGCCAGAACAGACTGTCGTGGACCTTGACACCATGCTTGATCGCGTCCACCACGTCCGCCACCACCGCACTGGCGGTGGGCAGCTTGCCTGCGCCCTTGCCGTAGAACACAACATCGCCCAGCATATCGCCCTTGACCAGCACAGCGTTGAACACATCGTCCACGCTTGCCAGCTGGTGTGCACGGGGCACAAGGCAGGGCTCCACACCGGCTGCCACGCCGCCGTCCTCGCCGCGCTTCATCCATGCGATCAGCTTGATGACGCAGCCCAGCTTATCTGCCGCCGCCACATCCGCTGCGGTGATGGCACGGATACCGCGGGTGGGGATGTTCTGGGGGTAGATCTGGTGACCACAGACCAGCGAGGACAGGATGGCGATCTTGCGGCAGGCATCCCGCCCGTCCACATCATCGCTGGGATCCTTGGTCTCTGCGTAGCCCAGATCCTGCGCGATCTTGAGTGCCTCGTCAAAGCCGAGGTTCTCGCGCACCATCTTGGTCAGCATGAAGTTGGTGGTACCGTTGACGATGCCCTCCACCTCGCTGATGACGTTCGCAGCAAGGCACTGGTGCATCGGAGTGATGATCGGCGTGCCGCCGCCCACCGATGCTTCAAACAAAAACGCGCAATTATGTGCCTTTGCCAGCGCCAGCAGCTCTGCGCCGTAGGTCGCGACCATCTCCTTGTTGGAGGTGCAGACGCTGCGCCCGCTTTCCAGCGCTGCCTTGACGTAGGGGTACGCAAAGCGGGTGCCGCCGATGGTCTCGACCACGACCGTGATCTCCGGGTCTTCCAGAATGGTATCAAAGCTCTTGACCACCCGATCTGCCGCCGGGTGCCCGGAAAGATCCTTCGGATCCAGAATGTATTTGACCTCCACCGGCTCACCGGCACGGCGGGAAACGCCTGCTGCGTTGCGGCAGAGCACCTCGTACACACCGCTGCCTACGGTGCCAAAGCCCAAAATTGCGATTTTAGCCATATCGATTCCCTCGTTTCCTGTTGTTGTACCGGATCACAGATTATAACCGCAGTGCACCCCGACCACCATATGCTGGCGGGAAAGCTTTTCAGTCAGCTCCTCCGGGGTCATCTGCATCGTGTCCGTGCGGATGGTGACCGCGACCAGTGCCGCACCGTTCTCCGGCGTAGACTGGTTGATTGTCACAATGCTGGCGCCTGCTGCACTGATGCCTGCCAGCAGGCTTTGCAGCGCGCCGGTCTCGTCCCGCAGGGTCGCCATGACCGTAATGACCTCGTGCCCGTTCTCCGAGTCAAAAATGCAGTCCTTATACTTATAAAAAGCGCTCCGGGACAGATCCACTGCACGGGTCGCAGCCGAAATACTGCGCGCCTGCCCGCTTGCCAAAAGTTCCTTTGCACGCACTACCTTGAGAAAAACCTCCGGCAGTACCTGTTCATCCACCAGATAAAAGCGACGTTCCAATTTGTTCACCTCTCAAGCACAAGTGTTCTTGTGGTAAATATAATAACATCCGACCCCCTGCATTGCAAGAGGTCGGATGCGATTTTGTCAGTTTATCCAGTTTTGGGTTTGGATTTTTTGGGTTTCCTTGCCGGAATTCTCGCTTTAAGGCACAAAAGTATGATTTTGCATCCTCTGCGCCGCGGCAGCCGCCGTTATTCGGTATCCAGCCCGCCGGCATCCACCGGGATGCCGCCCTGTGCCAGCACGTCATCCATTGTTTCCAGTGCAGAGACATGGGCATAGTTGCAGTTATCCGGCAGATCGTCGGCGCGGTAATAGCCCACGGCGGTATCCGGGCAGTTGACGCCCGCCAGCAGACCGCTCTCGGTGCAGTAGGTGCGCTCCACCACGCCATTGGAGGTGGGGAACGCCTTGTAGGGCAGATCCTTCTGGATCTCTTCCATCAATGCCTTCCACGCCAGAACGCAGGTGCGGGTCTTTGCCTGATCCTTCTTCAGGGTCTTGGTCATATCATACGGCGCATCGTAGCCCCACCACACAGCAGTGACGTAATACGGCGTGCCGCCCACGAACCACAGATCCTTTTCATCGCTGGCGGTACCCGTCTTGCCAAAGGACTCCATGCCGTTGGAGTTGGGGTAGCGGCCGCCCGCCGTACCGACACTGGAGTACAGAACGTTCTTCAGCAGACGGTTCATGATATAAGCGGTATCACTGGTCAGCGCCTGATAGCTGGTCGCATTGTTTTCCAGATAGATGTTGCCGTCACGATCCAGCACACGGGTATACAGGTGCGGGGTGGTGTACTGACCATCGTAGAAGATCTGGAACGCTGCCGCCAGCGCCGTCGGGGTCACACCGCGGGTCTGGCTGCCCATGACCAGCTGTGCCAGACCCACATCGTTGATGGGATCCAGCGTGTCGAGCTGGAGGGTATTGTAGACAAAGTTGAAGATGTTGCTTGCGCCCACCAGATCGCCCACGCGGGCTGCAATGGTGTTCAGCGAACGTGCCAGACCGTTCCACAGCGGCACATCCGCGTTATCGCCATAGTTTCCGCCGTAGTTGCGGGGCCAGCTGCGCCATGCGTTGGGGTATGCCTGAAGCTGCTTGTTGCTCAGGCCCATCAGACCGTTGCGGCGGCAGTAGTCCTCGTCGCGGATGATCATATCCTCTTTTGCGTAGAGAGGAGAGTTGTTGAGCATGGACGACCAGTTGACCAGACCATACTCCACGCCCAGCGCGTATGCGCCGATGGGCTTGATGGTCGAACCGGTCTGGCGCACCGTGCCGTAGGCGCGGTTGAGCGAAAGGCTCTTGGTCTTTTCACCAACGCCGCCCACCATTGCGATCACGTTGCCATCATAGTCCAGCGTGACCATCGCCGCCTGGGTGCGCACCTTGCGGTAATAGTAGACCTTGCCATCCTCATCGGTACGGGTCTTGGGGGTTCCGTCCTCGTTGAAGACCTGGATATCATCGTCCGAGATGGCGCTGACCTCCTCCTCGTGCCAGCCGGCCGGGAAGTAGTCGTCGCCCTCGTTGAGCATCAGGTTCTCCATTGCTGCCTGCACCTTGGTGTCGACGGTTGCCTCAATGGTAAAGCCGCCGGTGTAGATCAGCTTCTGTGCCTCGGCCTCCGTGCAGCCTTCCTTTTCCATCACATCCTGCACCAGCTCGGTGAACAATGCATCGGTAAAGTAGGAGGTCACGGTCGTGGTCTTACGGTCTGCATCCTCCTCCGCGAGGACCAGCGGCTGTGCTGCACCATGGCGGTACTCTTTCTCCGAGATGACCCCCTGCTGCCACATATTATACATGATAAAATTGCGGCGGTTGATGAGGTTTTCCGGGTTCGTATAGGGGTTATAGTTGGTCGGGTTCTTGGTAATGGACGCGATGGACGCACACTCCCACAGGCTCAGTTCGCTGACATCCTTATCGAAGTACTCGTTCGCCGCCGTCTGTACGCCCTGGATCGTTCCGGTAAAGCTGATCGTGTTCAGATATGCTTCCAGAATGGTCTCCTTGGAGTACTGCTTGCTCAGGCAGAGTGCACGGTAGATCTCGCGCAGCTTGCGCAATGCGCCCTCGATACCACTGGCACTGTCGTCATCGGTCAGGTTCTTGATGAGCTGCTGCTCCAAGGTGGACGCGCCCTGCTTGGAACCATAGATCGGGATGACATACTCGTTGATCATCGCGCCGATAGTGCGCTTGAAGTTGACACCCGGCTCATTGTAAAAGTCCTTGTCCTCGGTGCAGATGAAGGCATACTGCAAATATTCCGGCATCTGCTCCAGATCCGCCCACACACGGTGGCTGTTGGAGGAGCGCAGCACTGCATACTCCACCTGTGCCCCGGTATCCGGGTCGGTGGCCACGACCACACTGGACTGGCTCAGTTCAATGTTGTCCAGATTGAGCAGGTCGCCGTCGTTCGCAGTCGCCTGTACCACGTAGTACACGGCACACACCGCCAGCAGACTGCCCGCCATGATGCCCAGGCAGATCAGCGTTGCAATGGCTCTGCCCAGAAAACGCAGCACCGGGTGCCCGCGCCGGGGTTCCTTCGGCTCCTTGGGTGCCTTGTTTTTTTTAGGCGGCTGCGCAGGCTGTTCCCTGCGGCTGTTGCTGACATTCACTTTACGTCCCGCCGACGCACGCGAAGGAGATTCCTCGCCGCTGCGGTGGATCTTTCTCATCTCATTGTTCGAGATAGGGATCGCCTCCTGACATTCAGATTGCTTTTTCAGCGCACTGCGCTGTCGATTCTTTGTTTGGCACAACGATGTGCAATACCATATTATATCACGCAAGCAAAATCCGGGCAAGAACCGTTTTCAAGCACGGTCTGCCGGAAGGATACAGCTTTAGTATAACACAATTCTACCTTTAAAGTATAGCACCCCTGTGTGAAAAATTGATTGCCCCTCCATTTTTCCGCCCATACTCCCTGCAAAGAACGGATCCCCCCTCTCCGTTCAAGGTCTGAAAGGAGCGTACCAACGTGATGCGCAAGCTCTGGCTGTGCCTGTTTTATTCTCTTTGCATTTTCACCATCGTGTTCAGTCTGTTCTGGATGGCGCTGCCCAAACTCCCCTTTCCGGCAAAAACGCCTGACAGCGGGGCAAGCTCCGCCCCCAGCGGCATCGCCGCACAGGGCGAAGCCGAGCAGAGTATCCGGCGGTACTACCTGTGCGACAAAGGCGGCCGGGTCGCCGTATACCAATGCGATGCCAGCGGCACGCCGGAAACGCTCTGGCAGTGGACGGAGATCTACGTCAATCTCCTGCCTGAAAACGACTGCCTGCGCATCAAGCGCGGCATCACCCTTGGCTCCGAGCGGGAGGTGGATCTTCTGCTGGAGGATCTGGGCGGCTGACCCATCGTCATCAAAAAAGGCAGGCACATCTGCATGTACCTGCCCTTTGTCTGTATTTTTGAGATCAGCCCTGTGCGGCTTCCAGCGGAGCAAGGTATTCCCTGCTGCACTTTGCGTACTCTTCCATATAGTCCTTGCTGGGGTTATTGTGCATGATCCCCTTCAGGGTATGGGAGTCGTAATCCTCGCTGGCTTCCATGCCGATCAGGCGGGCTGCCACGTTGGAGCAGTGATCCGAGATACGCTCTGCATTGTTCAGAACGTCCAGGAACACCACGCCGGTATCGATGGAGCACATGCCGTTCTTCAGGCGGAGGATATGCTGGTCGCGCAGGCGCTCCACCAGAACGTCGATGACTTCTTCCAGCGGCTCCACACGCAGTGCGGCGTGGAGATCGTTGTTCTCGAACGCATCCGCCGTCAGGTTCAGGATCTCGTTCAGTGCGCCTTCCAGCAGCTTCAGCTCATTCTTGGCGTTCTCGCTGAAGGAAGCTTCCTTCTCCTCCAGCTCGACCGCCTTTTCAGTGATGTTCACCGCATAGTCACCAATACGCTCGAACTCGGTGACAAAGTTCAGCAGCTCGGTCACGACATGGCTTTCTTCATCGCCCAGTTCCTGATCGGTCATCTTGATCAGATAGTTGGAGATATTGACCTCCATCCGGTCGATCAGGTTTTCACGCACCTTGATGGCGCTGACGGTGTCCTCGTTCAGCTCCAGCAGCAGCGGAGTAGCAAGGTTGACGTTGCGCGCTGCACGGCGGCACATTTTGACCACCGCGTTCTTTGCCTGCTGCAGTGCCACAGAGGGGCTCTTGAACAGACGCTCATCCAGCACGGGCATGCTCATCTCCTGAGCCTCTTCCTCGCTGTCCGGCACACTGAGCAGCGCAAGCTTGGACAGCACGCTGCTGAACGGCAGGAACATCAGCATCGCCGCTGCACTGGACAGGGTGTGGATGTTTGCAATGGAGCCTTTGTTCATCACATCGCCCCACATCGGGATGCCGATGGTGAGCTGGATGGCATAGATCAGAACCAGCAGCACGATGCTGCCGATGATGTTGAAGTACAGGTGGACCAGTGCTGCACGCTTGCCGTCCTTGGAAGAGCCGCCGATGGTCAGCAGCGGAGTGAACGCCGTGCCGATGTGCGCACCCAGAATGATGGGGATCGCAGAACCAAAGGTGACAAGGCCCGTGCTGGACAGCGCCTGCAGGATACCGACCGATGCCGAAGAGGACTGGATGGCCACGGTGACCGCCACGCCGACCAGCACGCCAAGGATGGGGTTGGTCATCGAGACGAACAGGTTCTGGAACAGCTCGCTCTCACGCAGCGGAGAAACGCCGGCGTCCATCAGGTTCATACCGGTGAACAGGATGCCGAAGCCCAGCATGATCTGACCAACGTTCTTGCGCTTTGCATTGCGCATAAACACATAGAAGATGCAGCCGATGAATGCGACCACCGGTGCAAAGGTCTTGGGCTGGATCAGGGTGAGCAGCAGGCTGTCGCCGGAGATGTCCGCCATGCGGATGAGCTGACCGGTGACGGTGGTGCCGATGTTCGCGCCCATGATCACGCCGACCGACTGGGTCAGGGTCATGATGCCGGAGTTGACCAGACCCACGCAGATAACGACCGTACCCGCAGAGGACTGGATGACACCGGTGATCAGTGTGCCGAAGATGACCGCCTTGATGGTGGAGGAGGTCAGCTTGTACAGCACGCCCTGCATTTTGCCGCCAGCCAGCTTTTCAAGGCCGGCGCCCATGATCGACATACCGTACAAGAACAGCGCGATGCCGCCCAACAGAGAGGTAATGTGTGTGATATCCATAACGATACTCCTAAAATTGTGATCTTCTTTGACCTTCGCAGCTCTTGACCACCGGAACAGCACCTTGCAGCGCTCACCCCGATGCTCTCTGCTTTTTTGAAGCGATCTTTGAAGTCGCCATACAAGTATATTATAACATCAAACCCCCTGCGGCAACAAGGTTTATTTTACATGAAACTCACTTTTTCTACACATTTTGCCTTTTATTTACCATTTTCATCGCCAGATTTTTCTAAAGCTTTACACAGATTTTACATTTCTTCTTTTCTTGTAAGATTTAGCCGTTCAGCTCCTCCATGGCCTCCCGCATCGTGTCCGCCGAGAACAGAAACACTCCGTTCTCATTGTATACTTCCACATGGCTGCCGACATAACGCATCTCAAACTCTTTCATTTCTGTTCCCTCCTGTGTGACAGTTTTGATCCGGTGTGCCCCGGTAATGTTATTATCGCAGAACATTCATCCTATAAAACGGACTTTGAATCCTTTTGACACAAAAAACAGCCGTTTTGCTTCTTTTTTTGCAAAACGGCTTTCATTTCCCTATTTATAATGTGGGCTGTCTGCTCCGGTCAGTGCACGCCCGCCAGTTCCTGCACCCGGCGCTCCTGCTTTTTCTTGCTCTCTGCTGCGCGGGTCTTGTCGTAACAGTAGCGGATGATCGCCTGCCGGCGCACGATCCCGATAAAAATGCCCCGGTCATCCACGACCGGAACAAAGTTCTGGTTCATTGCCGCTTCGATCAGCTGATCCATGCTGGTCGTGACCGTCACCGCCTTATAGTCCCGTTTGTGCGGGAATGCCGAGATCGGCACCTCCTCTGCCGCCTCCAGATCCAGCCCATGGTATTTTTTCAGACCCCAGAGGATATCGCCCTCGGTCAGGGTGCCGACATACTCGCCCTTGCGGTTCAGCACTGGGATGGATGCATATCGGTTGTTCTCCCACTTTTCCAGCGTCTGGCGGAGGGTAAAATCATCGTACACATACATCAGATCCTGCTTGGGGGAAAGGAAAAACAGAATGTTCATTACAACAGCTCCTAAATCATATTTTGCGCTGTGCTGCGCGGACAGGGTCGATCCCTCCCGCATCCTACACCGATCTTTATCATTCATGCCGCAATCGGCTCATCCTTTTTTTGCCGACTCTATTTTAGCACTTTTCGACAGCCAGATAAAGCTTTCCGGTGCATCCTTTATAATTTTTTAACAAATCATATCAGAAGATCCGTCATACTTTTTCGCCGCACATCTCGCCGTTTCTCAGGATACCAGACCACCCCTGTCGAAACAAAATACACTTTGTCACCGCTCAAAACGCATATTTTTTCACGAAAAGGTCTTAAAAACCTCACCATTTTCTCCAAACCCAGTAATTTAAACTGTACAACTCGCCCTCAAAGTTGTATAATAGAGTGGGTGTTTCTCGATGCTGTGATGCATCTTTGCACCCGACCCTGAATTTTGTTTTTCCAAAAAACGAACATAAAGGAGCAGAGCGACTATGATCACTTCCCGTTTCCCTCTGGGGGATGTCAGCTTTACCGATGGGTACTTTTCCACCCTCGTGGGCGAAGCTACCAAGCAGTGCTACGGCGTTGCTGCCATGGCTCCCCGTGACATGACCGACGTTGTCCGCAGCGTTGTGCGTGGTTCCGACTATTCTGAAAAGGGCGTTCGCGTTACGCAGGAGGACGGTCGTCTGGTGATCGAGCTGCACATTGCTGTCAGCTACGGACTGAACATCTCCACCGCTGCACGCAGCATCTCTCACCGCGTCAAGGACGAGGTCGAGCTTGCGACCGGGCTGAAGGTTGCCCGCGTGGTGGTCTCCGTAGATGATGTGATCGCTTGATTTTGTCTGCAAAACCGAACCGGGGCTTTCCGCTCCGGGGATACTAAGGAGTAAAAAAGAATGATTTCTGGTAAGATCCTGCGCGACGCCATCATTTCCGGCGCCAACAACATCAACAACCAGCGTTCCCGCGTGGACGAGCTGAACGTTTTCCCGGTTCCGGACGGCGATACCGGCACCAACATGGGCATGACCGTTGGCGCAGCCGTCCGTGAGTTGGAAGCTCTGGACGACAGCTGCACCGTTGGCGAAGCCGCCAAGACCGCTGCTTCCGCCATGCTGCGCGGCGCACGCGGCAACTCCGGCGTTATCACCAGCCTGCTGTTCCGCGGCTTCTCCAAGGCTCTGGAGGGCAAGAAGGAAGCAAACGCTGACGATATCGTTGCTGCACTGAAGAAGGGCGTTGAGGGTGCCTACAAGGCTGTCATGAAGCCCACCGAAGGCACCATTCTGACCGTTGCCCGCGTTGCTTCTGAGGAAGCTGCTGCCAGCAACATCGCCGACGTGTCTGAGCTGTGGGAGCTGGTCCTGGCTGCTGCACAGCGCGCACTGGACGACACCCCCAACCTGCTGCCTGTTCTGAAGAAGGCTGGCGTCGTGGACGCCGGCGGTCAGGGCATCCTGGTCATCTTCGAGGGCATGGGCAAGGTGTTCCGCGGCGAGCCGATGATCGAGAACGGCGATATCCAGAACAAGGCCAAGCTCTCCACCGAGAATGCCGGCAAGGGCGTGTTCACCGATGACCTGATGAAGGTCGAGGACATCACCAACGGCTACTGCACTCAGTTCCTGATCAACAAGAACGAGGGCGCAAGCGCTGCCAAGATGCGTGCTTTCGCAGAGTCCAACGGTGACAGCGTTGTCTGCATCGAGGACGATGACGTGATCAACCTGCACGTTCACACCGCCGACCCCGGCAAGATCCTGAGCGAGGCCATCAAGTACGGCTACCTGACCAACTTCAAGATCGAGAACATGCACGAGCAGTTCCTCGCACGCCAGAAGCAGGGCAAGAGCCTGGAGAAGCAGGCTTCTGCAGAGCAGGCTCCCGCACAGTCCAGCGAGTTCATCTACGCTGCTGTGGATCCCAGCCGTGACTATGGCTTTGTTGCCGTTGCTGCCGGCGAAGGTCTGAAGGCCGTGTTCACCGATCTGGCTGCGGACGCTGTCGTTTCCGGCGGTCAGACCATGAACCCCGCTACCGAGGACATTCTGGCTGCGATCCAGAGCGTGCCCGCCAAGACCGTGTTCGTGCTGCCCAACAACAAGAACATCATCATGGCTGCTGAGCAGGCCCAGAAGCTGGCAGACCGCGAGGTCGTCGTTCTGCCCACCCGCACCGTGCCGATGGGCATCACCGCAATGCTGAACTTTGATCCCTCGGTCGATGCTGAGGCCAACACCATCAACATGATGGCTGCTGCCGATAAGGTCTCCACCGGCCTGATCACCTACGCTGCACGCGACAGCGAGTACGACGGCAAGCGCATCCGCAAGGGTGATATCATGGCAATGGAGAACGGCAAGATCGTTGCCACCTCCAATGACATCGCCAAGGCGACCTACCGTCTGGCACGCGGCATGTGCAAGAAGGATTCCAGCTTTGTCACCATCATCTCCGGCTGTGATGTCAGCGATGAAGAGGCAGAAAAGGTCACCGAGCTGGTCAAGGCAAAGTGCCCCAACCATGTGGAAGTCAGCCATATCCGCGGCGGCCAGCCCGTTTACTACTATATGATCAGCGTGGAGTAAGCAGCGCTTCTCTCACTTTCTGATTTATGCAAAAAAGCTCCTGTGGATGCATCATGCACCCAACAGGAGCTTTTTGTTTTGCGTTTTTCAGAAGAAGCTGACCTGACTGCTCTCCGGCAGATCGCCCAGAGCACCCACCTGCCGCAGACGCTCCAGAATGCTGTTGCCAACACCGGAAGCCTGCTGCAACTCCTCAATGGAGAGGTATTCCTCGCCGTGGATGGTCGCGTTTTCCAATGCCTGTGCCGCCGCGCCGCCAAGACCCTTCAGTGCACAGAACGGCAGGCGTACCTTGCCATCCTCCAGCACATAGCGTGAACCATAGCTCTTGCCCAGCTCAATGGGCAAAAACTCGTATCCGCGCACCAGCATCTCATTGACCAGCTGCAGCGACACCAGAACATCTTCATCCTTGGCGTTCTTTTCTTCCCGCAGGCGGCGCTTGACCTCTTCCATGTGCGCCCGTGCAACCGCAACGCCGCCCACAGCCGCCTCATAGTCGATATCATCGCCGCGCACCGTAAAGTAGACCGCATAGAACGCCTGCGGGCGGTAGAGCTTGTACCACATCAGGCGGATCGCACTCATCAGATACGCCACAGCATGCGCCTTGGGGAACATATACTTGATCTTGCGGCAGGATTCAATGTACCAGTCCGGCACATCGTGCTCCCGCATCGCTTCCTCCCAGCCGGGTGCAAAGCCGCCCTTTGCCACCTTGCCCTTACGGACGGCCTCCATGATGTCGAACGCCATCTTCGGCTCCAGCCCCTTGCGCAGCAGGTACAGCATGATGCTGTCGCGGCAGCCGATGACCTCTGCAATGGTGCAGGTGCCGCTGCGGATCAGCTCGTCCGCGTTGCCGGTCCAGACGTCCGTTCCGTGGGACAGACCTGAGATCTGGATCAGTTCCGAAAAGTTCTTGGGACGTGCTTCCACCAGCATCCCTCGCACGAAGTTCGTGCCCATCTCCGGGATACCGAAGGTTCCGGTCTGGCTGTCGATCTGCTCCGGGGTCACGCCCAACGCTTCCGGGCTGGTGAGCAGACTGTACACCTTGGGGTCGTTCATGGGGATGCTGTCCACCAGAATGCCGGTGTATTCCTCAAAGTACTTGTAGAAGGTCGGCATATCGTGCCCCAGCTCGTCCAGTTTGAGCAGGGTATCGTGCAGATACTTAAACTCGAAGTGGGTGGTCAGCAGGCCGCCCGCCACGTCATCCGCCGGGTGCTGGATGGGGCAGAAATCATAGATCTCGTAGGTATCCGGCACAACGACCATACCGCCGGGATGCTGACCCGTGGTGCGTTTGACACCGGTGCAGCCAAGGGTCAGGCGGTTCTCCTCTGCATGGTTGACCGTGCGCCCGCGCTCTTCCAGATACTTTTTGACGTAACCATACGCCGTCTTGTCCTGGATACCGGACACCGTGCCCGCCTTGAACACGTTCGCCTTGCCGAACAGCTCCTCGGTATAGCGGTGCACGTTGGACTGGTACTCGCCCGAAAAGTTCAGGTCGATATCCGGTTCCTTATCGCCGTAGAAACCAAGGAAGGTCTCGAACGGGATATCGTGCCCATCCACCAGCATCTGGGTGCCGCATTCCGGGCAATTCTTATCCGGAAGGTCAAAACCATCGTCCACACTACCATCCGTAATAAACTCACTGTGCTTGCACTTGGGGCAGCGGTAGTGCGGCGGCAGGCTGTTGACCTCCGAAATGCCGGAGAAGTGTGCCACTGCCGACGAACCGACCGAGCCACGGCTGCCCACCTGATAGCCGCCCGCGTTGGAATACGCCACCAGCTTGACTGCGATGACGTACAAAACCGCGTAGCCGTGGCCGCAGATGGAGTCCAGCTCCTTCTGGAGCCGCTCTTCCACGATCTTGGGCAGCGGCTCGCCATAGTCCCGCTTGGCGTGTTCCCATGTCGCATCGCGGAGCTGCTGTTCCGCACCCTCGATACTGGGCGGATAGGTGCCTCGCGGGATAGCGCGCACATTGCCGTCCACCATCGCAGCGATCTTGCGGGGGTTCTTCACCACCACCTCATACGCCTTTTCTTTGGGCAGATAGCTGAACTGGCGGAGCATATCCTCGGTGGTGCGGAAGTACAGCGGCGGCTGGTTGTCGGCATCCTTGAAGCCGTTTCCTGCCTGTAACACCGCACGGTAAACCGCATCCTCCGGCTCGGTAAAGTGCACGTCGCCCGTTGCAATGACCGGCTTGTGCAGATCCTCGCCCAGCTTGATTACCGTGCGGTTAAACTCTTTGATTTTCTCCTCGCTGTCAACCTTTCCATCCCGGACCATATACTCGTTGTTGCCCAGCGGCTGGATCTCCAGGATAT
>CAZUDU010000004.1:0-3349 GCA_964619455.1 uncultured Faecalibacterium sp. | reverse complement strand
TTTCCATCCCGGACCATATACTCGTTGTTGCCCAGCGGCTGGATCTCCAGGATATCATAGTAGGCAGCGATCTTTTTCAGTTCTTCATATGGAGTACCGTCCACGATGGCACGGTACAGCTCACCCGCTTCGCAGGCGCTGGTCAGCAGCAGACCGTCGCGGTACTTATTGAGCAGGCTGCGGGGCACACGCGGCTTTTTGAAGAAGTAATTGACATGTGCCTCGCTGACGATCTTGTACAGGTTCTTCAAGCCCATCTGGTTCTTGACCAGAATGATCAGGTGGAAATACTTCTTTTTCAGCACCTCGCGGTTGCCGCCAAGACCGGTGTTGATCTCGCTGACCTTCGTGACCTGCTTTTCTTCCAGATCATGCAGCATCACACAGAAGATGCGCCCCAGCGCTCCCGCATCCTCACAGGCGCGGTGTGCCTCATACGCAGGCAGCTCCAGATGCTTGTTGATGGTCCCCTGCTTATAATTGTGCAAACCGGGGTACATCGCCTGTGCCATCGTCAGGGTGTCGATATAGGTCGGCTCCAGCTTGATGCCGCTGCGCTTTGCCGCCGCACGCAGAAACCGCATGTCAAAGGAGTGGACGTTGTGCCCTACCAGAATACGCCCGCCCGCAAATTCCAGAAACGCTTTGAGCGCTTCGGCTTCGCTGGGCGCATCCTCCACCATTTCGTTGGAGATGCCGGTCAGCTCAGTGATCTTGGGGGTAATGGGCTTGCCGGGTTTGACAAAGGTATCAAACTCCTCCACCACCTCGCCGTTGCGGATGATCACGCCGCCGATCTCGGTCAGGTATTCTACACCGGGGTCCAGACCGGTCGTTTCGGTGTCGAACACGCAGAATTCTCCGGTCAGCAGCTCATCCTTGACGCCGTAGACGCAGGGGATCATATCATCCACAAAGTACGCCTCGCAGCCATAGATCAGCTTGAAGTTCGGATCCTTCTTGTGGATATCGTCCGCCGCAAGCATTGCTTCCGGGTAGCCCTGACAGACACCGTGATCGGTGATCGCGACCGCCGGGTGCCCCATCCGGTGCGCCAGACGCACGATGCCGCCCGGATCACAGAAGCCGTCCATGCTGGAAAGCTTGGTATGCAGGTGCAGCTCCACCCGCTTTTCCGGAGCATTGTCCTCCCGCTTTTTGCGCTCCACAAAGAGCACATCATACGGGTACACGATATAGTCATGCTCATACTTGTCATACGAGCAGTCGCCGCGCACGATGACGGTCGTGCCCTTGCCGATGGACTCCCACTTGGAGCAGTCCTCACCGTCCTGCGCACGGATCTTCAGGTTGATGGAGCCGGTGTAGTCGGTGATGGAAACGGTATAGATCTTGCGGTAGTTGCCCTTGACCTCGGTAAAGAACACGTCGCCCCAGATCATGCACTTGCCGCCCTCGCCGCCCAGCTCCTTGAGCGGTGTGAGATTTTTGGGGGTGAACATTTTGCCGTGGAAGATGGTCACCGGCTTGTCGGTCAGATCCAGCCCGTCCACCTTGATGGAAGGTGCGGTATTCTTCTTTTCAAACTTGACCACCGGCGGCGCGATCTTACGCTCCAGCTTTTCTTCCAGCTGATGCTGTTCCGCTTCGCTCACCGCGCTGGTCAGGGTGACTTTGGGCTTTGTGCCGGTGTGTGCCGCAACACACTCTGCCAGCAGGCGCTCAAACTCCATCTCCTGCAAGAACTTGGTGCCGTTGCGTACACCGACTGTAATATTCTGCCCCACGATGGAGATCGTGCACCGATCCAGAAAGCCGTTGATGGGCACACCATCCCGCTTCATGTCCTCCAGCAGCTCCCGCAGTGCTGCTTCGTCCAGCATGGCGTACCCGAACAGGTTTTCGATCTTCAGTTCAAAGCCCTCATAGTCCGGCTGCAGAGATGCCAGAAGCCGCGCACACAACCCCTTATCCAGCGGGGCAGCGCTTTGCAGGGTAAATATGACCTGCCGCTCCTGCCGCAGCATGCGGGCGTGCTCCACGATCACCTTGCCGAAGCAGGCTGCAAAATCCGGATCCGCCATAAACTGCGGCCAAAGCTGGGATACAAGTGGTTTCACAGATGGATACTCCTTTTCCGATGGGTTCAAAACAGCACAAACTGCCGCACCCGGTTTTCGGGTGCAGCAGTGATAGAAACTCAGATCTTATAGATCTCTTCCATGAACTGGTCGAGGATATTGTCCCCAGTCAGCTTTTTGATCGGCTCCCCGTGGATGAAGAGCACTGCTTCGCCCTTGCCTCCCGCGATGCCGATATCCGCCTCGCGCGCTTCGCCGGGGCCATTGACCACGCAGCCCATCACCGCGACCTTGATGGATTTTTTGTAGCCCTGAAGGCGTTTTTCCACCTCATTGGCGATCTCGGTGCAGGGGTACTGGGTGCGCCCGCAGGTGGGGCAGGTGATGACCTCCGGCCCCGACACCGGGAAGCCTACCGCACGCAGGATGTTGAACCCGGCTTCCACTTCCTTTTCCGGGTCGGCCGCCAGCGAAACACGGATGGTATCGCCGATGCCCTCCAGCAGCATGCCGCCAATGCCCATGCCGGACTTGAGCAGACCCATCTGATAGGTACCTGCCTCGGTCACACCGACATGCAGCGGATAGTCAGTCACTGCGCTGAGCTGGCGGTAAGCCTCCATCATGCGGGGCACATTGGAGTTCTTGATGGAGATGACGATGTTGTTGAAATCGAACTTTTCCAGCAAGCGCACATGGTAGAGCGCACTTTCCACCATCGCCTCCGGCACCGGCGCACCGTATCGGGCAAGGATGTGTTTTTCCAGACTGCCGCCGTTGACACCGATGCGGATGGGGATGTTCTTCTGCTGGCAGGCATCGACCACCGCCTTGACCCGGTCATCATCGCCAATGTTGCCGGGGTTGATGCGGATCTTATCCACACCCACCTCTGCGCAGGCCAATGCCGCTTTGTAATCAAAATGGATATCTGCCACGATGGGGATATTCACCGCGTTCTTGACCGCCTCGATGCACTTGGCATCTGCCGCACTGGGGCAGGTCACACGCAGGATCTGGCAGCCTGCTGCCTCGCAGCGTTTTGCCTGCTCCACGTTGCCTGCAATGTCCTCCACCGGCACATTCAGCATCGTCTGCACCGCAATGGGATGGTTACCGCCGATGGTCAGATCGCCGATCTTTACTTCACGCTTGATCTGCCGCATAAGAAGATCCCCTTTCTGTTACATCGCCCCTGTAATAAGGCGGAGAATATCCTGATAGGTCGCAAAGAGCATCAGCCCGAACAGCGCCGCAAAGGTCGCCGCGGTCAGCACGCCCTGCAATTTTTCCGGCACCGCGTGCCC
>CAZUDU010000003.1:22765-37457 GCA_964619455.1 uncultured Faecalibacterium sp. | reverse complement strand
TTATCTGATGTGCAAAATCAACCAGTCTTCTGCACAAGCTTATTCAGAGCAGGAGCCGCGCTTACAGCATCTTCTTCAGCTCGTCGTAAACGAACTGGACCTTAGTGCCGATGATGACCTGGCAAGCGTTCTTGCTGGGGCGGATGACACCGGCAGCACCGGCAGCCTTGACAGCCTTCTCGTCCACAGCGGTGTACTCCTTGATCTCAAAACGCAGGCGGGTCGCGCAGTAGTCAACGTTTGCAACGTTTTCCTTGCCGCCGATGGCCTTCAGAACGCCGGCAGCAACTTCAGTGTAGTTGTTGTTTGCCAGAACGACCTTCTTCTCAGCCTCTTCAGCATCCTCGTCCTCACGGCCGGGGGTCTTCAGGTCGAACTTGGTGATGGCAAAGTAGAACACTGCGTAGAACACGATGAATGCTGCAATGCCCAGAGGCAGGATCATCCAGGTGTTATTGGCTGCGGGCAGAGATGCGGAGAAGATCAGGTCGGTCGCGCCAGCGGAGAAGCAGAAGCCTGCGCGGAAGCCGCTGATGCAGGTGATGACGGTGAAGATGCCGTACAGAACAGCGTAGACAACGTACAGCGGGAAGCACAGGAACATGAAGCCGAACTCGAACGGCTCGGTAACGCCGCAGACGAATGCGCAGACAGCAGCAGAAACGACCAGACCGATGGCAGTGGACTTGTTCTTAGCAGTCTTGACCATTGCAGCAGCAGCACCGGCGATACCGAACATCATGCAGGGGAAGAAGCCGGACATGTAGATGCCCAGATCCCAGCCCACATCAGCAGAGGTCTTGCCAGCCCAGAAGTTGCCCAGGTCGCCCAGACCGATGGTGTCGAACCAGAACACGTTGTTCAGAGCGTGGTGCAGACCGGTGGGGATCAGCAGACGGTTGAAGAATGCGTACAGACCAGCGCCGACATAACCCATGTTGGAAATGCCCTTGCCCAGAGCGACCAGCGCACCGAAGATGATGGGCCAGACGAACAGCAGAACGACAGCGACCAGAATGGAGACGACTGCGGTGACGATGGCAACACAGCGCTTGCCGCTGAAGAATGCCAGCCAGTCAGGCAGCTTAGCGTTCTTGAACTTGTTGTAGCAGACAGCACCGATGACACCGGCCAAGATACCGATGAACTGGTTGCCTGCGACCTTCTGGAAGGAGATGTAGGTAGCAGTGCCTTCGGTCAGCTCACGGACCATGCTCACCACACCGGGAGCCAGCAGCTGCTGCATCATCAGGTAGCTGACCAGACCAGCCAGACCGGCAGTACCGTCGTGGTCGTCAGCCAGACCGACTGCTGCGCCAACCGCGAACAGCCATGCCATGTTATCGATCAGAGCGCCGCCTGCCTTGACCAGCAGGAAGCCGATGGTCTGGGTCAGACCAACAACGTCACCACCCTGCATGGTGGAGGGGCACAGCAGATAGCCCAAACCCATCAGGATGCCGCACACCGGCAGCGCTGCGACGGGCAGCATCAGGGCTTTGCCCAGTTTCTGGAGATATTTCATCATAAAAGACATTCCTCCTTAAAGAATGTTTGTGTTTACAGGCAGCGCCGGTTGCACACCGCCTGTCAGTCCTTAACGGAATTTTAACATATTCGAGATAAAAAAGAAAGGGCATCTGAATAGTTTTTGGCAATTTGACACAAAAATCCTTGTTTTTGGTCTAATCAGCCAAATTCCTTTGCCGGCTGCCGCGCACATTTTGGATGCAACAAAAAAGCTTTTTCCGCAGGAGCGTATTTTCTCTGCGCCCCTTGCATCCCACGCCGGAATCAGGTACTATAAAGAATAGAGAATCGGTAAAAGTGAAGAGTGAATAAGTGACAGTTGATGACCTTTCCGGTTTTGTCCTTGTCTCTCCCAGAGGGAGCGGTGTCTGCGTCAGCAGACGGAGAGGACGAGGCCGTGGATCGCGGTCTGCCTGCCCGCCCTCTCCGTCAAAGCCTGTCGGCTTTGCCAGCTCTCCCAGAGGGAGAGCCAGGAAGTGCGGCGGTAACCCTTCCGGCTCGAGAAAAAGACGCCCTCCCTGAGGGAGCCATCTATTCACGCTTACTTCTTACTTTAAGTCCCTCTTATTTCTTACTTTAATTTTTCCAAGGAGGATCCCCACTATGGAATGGACCGATATCCGCCTGACCGTTGCAAAGTCGGACGCAGAAAACGCCGAGGCCGTTGCCACGATGATCGCCGAGGGCGGCATCTACATTGAAGATTACAGCGACATTGAGCAGCAGGTCGCTGAGATCGCGCACGTTGACCTGATCGAGCAGGAGCTGCTGGACAAGCCCCGCGATACCGTCATCATCCACATCTACCTCCAGCCGGAGGAATCCCCGGTGGAGACGCTGGCGCTCATCGCCGCCCGCATGGAGTCTGCCGGCATCGCCTACACGGTCGAGACCGACCATGTGGAGCAGGAGGACTGGCAGAACGGATGGCGCAAGTATTATCACCCGATGGAGATCGGCAAGCGGTTGGCAGTCGTGCCCTCCTGGCAGGAGTACGAGACCGACCGCGTCAAGCTGGTGCTGGATCCCGGCCTTGCCTTTGGCACCGGCGGGCACGAGACCACCAGCCTGTGCATGGAGGCGCTGGACGAGCGCGTTGTGGGCGGTGAGCGCGTACTGGACATCGGCACCGGCAGCGGCATCCTTGCCATTGCCGCGCTGAAGCTGGGTGCCGCCACTGCTGAGGGTGTGGATATCGACCCGGTCGCTGTGCGCACCGCAGGCGAAAACGCCGCTCTCAACGGTGTGCAGGACAAACTGACCGTTCTGGTGGGCGATCTGTCCGATCAGGCAAACGGCAAGTACCAGATCATCACCGCCAACATCGTAGCAAATGCGATCATGTCCCTTGCACCCGCCGTGCCCGGCCTGATGGCAGAAAACGCCACCTTCATCGCCAGCGGCATCATCGACACCCGCAAGGACGAGGTCGTTGCCGCATTGCAGTCCGCCGGGCTTTCCATCGTTGAGATCAAGGAAAAGCGCGGCTGGGAGTGCATCGTCTGCAAGAAAGCCTGAGACTCTCACATCACTCGCCCTCTCCGTCACCTGCGGTGACAGCTCTCCCAAAGGGGAGCCAAGAACGCAGGGGTCAGGCTCCAGCCTCTCTTTTGGGAAGAGATCGCCGAGCATTCACATCGACAACGACATCGAGGACATTTCAGGAGGAATTATGCCCCACCGTTATTTCACCACCGAGATCGCAGACGGCACCGCCGTGCTGCGGGGCGCAGATGCCCACCATCTGGCGCGGGTCATGCGTGCCAGAATGGGCGACACTGTCATTTTATGCGACGGCAGCGCCGTTGAGTACACCGGCACCATCACCGGCTTTGGGGATGAGTGTGTCGAGTTCACGGTCACCGAGGGCTACCCCAGCGCCGCCGAACCCAGTGTGGATGTCACCCTGCTGGCGGGCTACCCCAAGCAGGACAAGCTCGAGCAGATCATCCGCCACGGGGTAGAGCTGGGCTGCAACCATTTTGTACCCTTCTTCAGCCGGTACTGCGTTGCCGCCCCCAAAAAGGAAGAGCAGAAGAACGAGCGCTACAACCGCATCGCGCTGGAAGCCGCCAAGCAGTGCGGGCGGGGCGTCCTGCCGGATGTCGCGCTGCCGCTTCCGAACTTTGGCGCGGTCTGCCGCACGCTGGATCAGTACGATCTGGTGCTGTTCTGCTACGAATGCGGCGGTGCACCGCTGCGCGAGCTGCTGGCACAAGCTGCACCCGCCGATGGCAAGACCCTGAAGATCGCCATCATCACCGGCGCCGAGGGCGGCTTTGCCCCGGAAGAGGCCGCCAACGCCGAAAAAGCCGGTGCAAAGACGGTCGGTCTTGGTCCGCGCATCCTGCGCTGTGAGACTGCGCCCCTCGCGGTGCTCTCCGCCGTGATGACCCTGACCGGAAATCTGGAATAAGCAAACAAAAGGACTGCCGCACGAAATACCGTGCAGCAGTCCTTTTTCGTTTTCTGTATCGAACCGGCTCGCCCTCTCCGTCTTGCCGTTGCACGGCAAGCCACCTCTCCCAAAAGGAGAGGCAAGACCGAAACCAGAAGCGGCCTCGACCGCCGCTTATTCACTTTTACTTTTTCCTTCGCCCCGGGCAAGCGCCTGCAAGCGGGGCTTGTCCAGCACGGTCAGCCCCCCACGGGAGAGCTGCACCAGCCCTTCCTGCGCAAAGTATTTGAGCATCCGGCTCACGACCTCCCGCGCCGAGCCCATATACCGGGCGATCTGGTCGTGGGTCATCTTGATCTGATCGCCGCCGGTCTTTGCCAGTTCATCGTTCAAGAAGATGGCAAGCCGCCGGTCCACGCTCATGAACAGGATCTGCTGCATCGTCCACATCGTATCCGAGAAGCGTTCCGCCGTCAGCTGGTACGCATAGCAGCGGACATGGATATTCTCCTGAATGAGCTTGCGGAACGCCCACGCGCCGATGCAGTACGCCTCGGTCGGCTGCTCTGCGTCGATATACAGATCCACATCCACCGAGTCCATCACACAGGACGCCGACAGGATGCATACCTCGCCGCCGAACAAACGGTACAGCGTTACATCCCGCCCGTCCTCCGACAGCAGATAGGCGCGCAATTGCCCGCTGCGCAGCAGCAGGATGCCCACGCAGCTCTCCAGCGGGGAATGCACCCGCGCACCTTTTTCGTACCGGACGGGGCGGGTGCTGCGGCAGAGCAGATCCTGCTGTTCCTCGGTCAGGTCATCCCAGAACGGGAATCCGCAGGCAAGGCAGTCACGCTGCGAACGCATTTGTTCTGCCACGGCGCTCACCCCTTCCGCAGCGCTTTGGCGGCTTCGCTGCCTGCCTGTGCGCCCTCATAGACCGCCTTTGCCACCTGCAGCAGCCCGCCGGTGCAGTCGCCCGCCGCATACAGCCCGGGGATGGTGGTCTGCATCGAGCCGTCCACCACGATGCGGTTCGCCGCCACCTCTGCGCCCAGCTTTTTGGCAAGTGCGGTGCTGCCCGCCACGCCCAGCGCCACGAACACGCCGTTCAGCGCGAGCTGCTCACCGCCCTCCAGCTCCACGCCGGAAACGACCGTTTCCCCCAGCACCGCCGTGAGCTTCCGCGCCTCCACCCGGACTTCGGGCGGGAACTGTGCCGTCACCGGCGCACCGTTGGTCAAAAGGGTCACACTGCGCGCCACCGGCAGCAGCGCATGGACCTCATGCAGGGCGTATTCGCCGCTGCCCAGCACTGCAACGTCCTTGCCGCGGTAGAAAAAGCCATCGCAGGCAGCGCAATAGCTCACGCCGTGCCCTTCCAGCCCGGCAAGCCCGGGGATGTTCGGGGTCGCGCGGGAGGCTCCGGTCGCAAGGATGACCGCATCGGCGGCAAAATCGCCCGCCAGCGTCTCCACCGTCAGCTTATCGGTATAGGTCAGCCCCACCGCTTCGGTCTCCACGAACTGCACGCCCAGCGCCTTTGCGCCCTCGATGCCGCGGCGCTCCAGCTCAGCACCGGGTACCGGCTCAGCAAAACCATAATAGTTTTCGATTTTTTCAGCACGCGCCAGTGCGCCGCTCCCCTTGGACAGAACCACCGTCTCCACGCCGGCACGCGCCGCATACAGCGCTGCCGACACGCCCGCCGGGCCGGAACCCACGATCACGATCTTGGACATTGCATTGCCCTCCCTTGAATTTGTTTTTTTCTAGTATAACACGGTTTTGGCTTTTTTTCTGTGACCGGGACACAAAAAGCCACCCATTCAGGAGCTTTTGGCAAGCAGCCGCAGAGCCACCGCCGAAACGATGCCTGCGCCGATCAGCACCCATGCCGGATCTGCGGCACATCGTTCAAACAAAATCCCATACCCGGCCTGCCCGATCGGCTGGGTCAGGCAGGCCAGAACCGTGACGATCCCCGTCACCTGGCCCACGCTGCCCACCGGAACGCTTTCCTGCAAGCGCGCAAAAAACCATACATTGAAAACCGTTGCCGCTGCCATGAACAGAAACCCCAGCACCGCGATCCCTGCCGCACCGAAGCCCGGCATCCGCAAGACCGCGCCCATTCCCACACAGAACAGCGCGATCCCATACAGCGCACTCGTGCCCTTCCAGTGCCGCAAATGCCCTGCCAAAACGCCCACCAATGCACCGCCGGCAAGACCGCCTGCACTGAGGATCGCCTGAATGACCCCCAATTCCGCATCGGTTCTTCCCAATGTCTGTACAACGATCACCGGAACGCCCACTGTGATCACCGGGATCTCCAGAAGGTTCACTGCTGCCATCTGCGAGATCAACGGGATCAGTTCCGCATTCCCTTGCAGAAGCTCCCTCGCATTGTTCCAAAGCTGTCTCGCCATGCCGCCGGGCAGGTTTTCCACATCCGGCAGTGTATCCCGTGGAATCTTGATGCACAGTTCCAGCCCTGCCGAAGCCGCAAAGCACCCGCCGCAAAGCAACAGCAGTCCCCGCAGTCCGAGTGCTTCCAGAAAGATGCTGCCCAGCAGCGGCCCCAAAAGCTCATCTATGGTATCCACCGTCTGAATGACCGCGTTGCCGCGCACAAGCTGCTCCGGTTTCAATAGCAAAGGCAGGCTGGCACGCACTGCCGGTTGGTACAGCCCCTGAATGGCGTACAGTGCCCCCATTGCAATTATGATCAGCGGCACAAGCGGCGCATAGCCCAAACATGCCGCGGTGACCCCTGCGATCCCCGCCGTTGCAAGATCCAACGCCGCCATCAGTTTCGCTTTATGACAGCGATCTGCAAGCACACCGCCTGCCAGCATCCCCACCAGAGAAGGCAGCATAGCCAGTGCCGTAACTGCGCCGTATAATGCTGCCGACCCCGTTTGACGCAGCAGATACAGCGGAAGTGCAAATCGCAGCGCCGCATTGCCAAACAGAGAAATTATCTGCCCTAAAACCACCTGATAAAAGCCTTTCATCGTAGCCCCTCCGCCTTACAGACCAACGGTCTGTAAATTCTTATAAAAGTCGGCGGGGGCTCTCCCCGCCGTGCTGTTTCCGGATCATTTTTCCACACAGGACTGCTCCAGCTGCCGTGCCTGTTCATCGGTCAGCAGTTCCAGCCCCAACGCGCGGGTCATCTGCCGAAAGACCGCATTCCGCCCACGCTGCTGCTGCGCCGTGGTCGGCCGCGTCTGCGGCGAAAGCCATAGATCTGCAAGCACGAACAATGCTTCGGCAAGTGCATCCGCATCCTCCGCCTGAATGCTGCCGTCTGCCATCCCTTGCCGGATGATCGGTGCGATATACTGCGGCGCGAGCCGCTGCTCAATGTTCTGCCATTCCATGACCAGAAGCTTTGGATCCTCGCTCAGATAGGGGAGCGTATCCGCGATTTGTTGCTGCCGCCCTTCGGCAAAGGATGCTTCAAACACCGCCTGAAGCTTTTGCAGCCCGGTCATGGCGGCATCTTCTCGGATGCGGCGCAGCGGCTCCCACATCTGTTCGCCCAGCCGGTCGCCCACCCGCTGCGCGATCTCTTCCTTGGAGCGGAAGTGATGGTACACCGCCCCCTTGGAAAGCTTTGTCTGCTCAATGATATCCTGCAAGGTCGTGTTCTGATAACCCTTTTGGGCAAACAGTTGTGCGGCGGCATCCAGAATTTTTTCTACCGTTTGCTCCGGGTATTTGTTGCGCGGCATCCTATCCCTCCTCTTTTTACAGACCAATGGTCTGTATTTAAAATAGCACTTCCCGCCGCTGCTGTCAAGAACAGCTTTGCAAGATCCGTTTTGACCGGAAGGGTGTTTTCTTTTTTCTTGCAAAATCGCTTCGGCGTGTTATAATAGCAGGCATACAGAGGGGTGAAGATCATGCATCATACAAATGGATCCGTTTCCACTGCCGCATCAAACCGCAGCACCTGCTTGAACGCGCTGCGGGCGGCGTTCCCGCAGACCATCCCGGTGCTGACAGGCTACTTTGTGCTGGGCCTTGGCTACGGCATCTACGTTCAGTCGCTGGGGCTGCCGGTCTGGCTGCCCATGCTCATGGGCACGGTGGTCTACGGCGGCTCGCTGGAATTCGTTCTGGCGGCTCTGCTGCTGGGCAGCTTTGCGCCGCTGTCTGCCTTTTTGATGGCTTTGATGATCCAGGCACGGCACCTGTTCTACGGGCTTGCCATGCTGGAGCGCTACAAGGGCTACGGCTGGCGCAGCGCTTACATGATCTTTGCCATGAGTGACGAGACTTTTTCCATCACCTGTTCTGCCGAGCCGCCGCAGGGGATCGACCGGGGCTGGTTCATGTTTTTCATCACCTTGCTGGATCAGCTCTATTGGGTGCTGAGTGCCGGGCTGGGCGCAGTGGTCGGCGCAGTGCTGCCTTTTTCCACCGAAGGGGTGGATTTCGTCATGACCGCGATGTTCACGGTCATCTTCCTCAACCAGTGGGAGAAGGACCGCCAGCACCTGAGCGCCTTGATCGGGCTTGCCGCACCGCTGGTCTGCCTTGTGCTGTTTGGAGCCGACCGCTTTCTGCTGCCCGCGATGGGGTGCATTCTGGTGCTGCTGCTCCTCGTGCGCAAGCCCTTGGAGCGCGCCGACACCCGGAAGGAGGATGCCGTATGACCGCCTTGCAAGCCGCCGTCACCATCGCCGTCTGCGCAGGCGCGACCATGCTGACCCGCTTTCTGCCCTTTGTGGTGTTCGCCTCCAAGGACAGCCAGCCCCCGGCTGTCATCCGGTATCTGGGGCGGGTGCTGCCCGCCGCCATCTTCGGGATGCTCATCGTCTATTGCCTGAAAGGGGTCACCCCGCTCTCCGGCAGCCACGGCATCCCGGAAGCGCTTGCCCTTGCAGTGACCATCGGGCTGCACCGGTGGAAGCACCAGACCCTGCTTTCGATCACCGGCGGAACGCTGTGCTATGTGCTGCTGGTGCAGCTGGTCTTTTGAGCGCAAAAAGGGACGTTTCCTCGCCCTCTCCGTCAAAACCTGACGGTCTTGCCACCTCCCCCAAAGGAAGAGGCAAGAGGCATAACGGCAACCATCTTCCAAAACACAAAAAGCGTCTGCACGCGGAAACTCCAGCGTGCAGACGCTTTTTTATGCGTTATTCTGTAAGATCAGACGTTTACCATGCAAAGGCAACGCCGTTCTTCTCGTAGCTCTTCTCCTTCAGACCAAGGCGGCTCTCGATGAAGTTGATGGACATCTCAGGCCACTGTGCGATCTGGGTGTAAGCATTGACATAGTTCTTGGTGCCGTTGCCCAGACCAATACCGTGGGGAGCATCCGGAGCCAGATAGAAGCTGAAGTCGGGGAAGGTCTGCGCAGCCTCCGGCACCGTCGGCAGGATCATTGCGGTCAGAGCGTCCTTCTGACCCGTAGCTGCAAAGACTGCGGGCAGGTTGGGGTTGTTGCTGAAATCCAGACCAGAAACGAAGAAGCCGTAGATCGGCACTGCGATCTGCATATCAGCATTCTCGTGATCGATCGCATCGCAGACGTAATCGGGGTAGACCAGATCCGGGGTCTGATGACCGTACTGGTTTGCAATGACCTGCATGATGTTTTGACCGCCTGCAGAGAAGCCCACAGTGATCACAACATCGGTCTTGGCGATCTTCTTTTCCTCTGCATAGTAGCGGATGTAACGGATCGCACGAGCCAGGTCGAGCTGCTGATCCACCACTGCGTAGGGGTTGACGCGGCGCTGCAGGACAAAGGCGTTGTAGCCGTTCTTGTTGTAGAACTCTGCAACGGGGTAGCCCTCAACGACGTTGTTGCGGTGGCTGCTGCCGCCGCCTGCGATGATGATGACGTTGCCCTTGACCTTCTTCTGGTTCTTGAGCAGGTACGGGTTCAGGAAGGGGCGGAAGCCCTCGTTATCGTAGCTGATCTCCCAGCCGGTGGTGGGCAGGGGAGACTCGACTGCCATCTTATCGCCCCAGATCTCCCAGACGGTGCTCTTGGGATCCTTGACGACCTGCCACAGGGACTCACGTGCCTTGGTCAGTGCAACGCACATATCGTAGTCATCAGCGGTGATGCCGGCGGGCTTGCCGTCAACGGCCTCGTACTGGTGGCGGCTCAGCTTGTGGAACAGAACATAGAACTGGTCAAAATCGCCCTTGAATGCGTGCGGATAGAACGCAACTTCACGAGCCTTCTTCAGCTCTTCTGCGACCATTGCCTGCACTTCGGCATCGGTGTGGACAGCGTTGATGGTCTCCACCTCAGCGGCAGAGGCAGCGGGTGCGACCACGGAAGCGGCGGTCACAGCAGCCGTTGCAGCGGACAGCTTCATAAATTCTCTACGATCCATAATGACATTCTCCTTTTTCTTCCGGAACCGGATGGTCCGGATCAGCTCGCAGCAGTTCACCCTTGCTGCCGCAGGGCCGCTTTTTTTGCAACAAGCCCAAAAAACACTCTTTTTAAAGCTCATTTTATCAGCGGTTTCTACCAATACCATAACATTTTTATGGTTTCTTGTAAAGAGGATCCGCTTTTTTCAGCGATACTGATATATTAATATTCCCGTTTTTGGACAACCTCACCAAAGGATCTTTGCCGCTCCATACGAAACGCACAAAGAAAAGGCATCCGCCTTGCGTTCCTCTCACGAGTTGCGCACAGCGGATGCCCACTTTTTTCCGATTCAGTCGGCCAGATCGCCCTCTTGCAGAGCTTCGGCTTCTTCCTGCTGCTGATACTGCTCAAATGCCGACCACATCGGGCGGATCTTCTTGCCCAGGATCTTGCGGTCGATGTAATTCTTGGTGATTGCGACCACCGTGCCGTTGAGCGCCAGCACCGCGATCAGGTTGGGGATCATCATCAGACCGTTGAAGGTATCCGACAGATCCCACGCAAGGCTCAGCTTCATGGTCGCACCCACCACCGTCATGGCAACAAAGGCGACCTTATAGACCCGCTCGCCCGCCGTACCAAACAAGTATTCCACCGCCTTGGTACCGTAGTGGCTCCAGCCCAGAACGGTCGAGTAGGCGAACAGCAAAATCGAGACGGCGATGAACTTGGGGCCAAAACTGCCAAATGCCGCCGTGAACGCCTGACCCACCAGCGCGTTGTCCTGCACGCCTGCCAGCACTGCGCCGCTTTCCAGATCCACTACGCCGGTCGTCAGGATGACCAGTGCGGTCAGGGTGCAGACCACGATCGTATCTGCAAAGACCTCGAACACGCCCCACATGCCCTGCTGGACGGGTTCCTTGACATTGGACGAGGAGTTGACCATGACCGCCGAGCCAAGGCCTGCCTCGTTGGAGAACGCGCCGCGCTTGAAGCCCCATGTGATGGTCTGGCTGATGCCGTAGCCCAGCGCACCGCCGCCCGCCGCGTTGAGGTTGAACGCCCCTTTGAAGATCGCACTCAGCGCCGCCGGGATATTGCCCGCATGGGTCACCACGATGATCAGCGCACCCGCGATATAGAACAGCGCCATGACCGGGACCAGTTTTTCGGTCACAGCCGCCACACGCTTGAGGCCGCCCAGCACGATGAGCGCCGTCACGACCATGAGCGCCACGCCCGTTACGAGGTTCGGCACCCCGAACGCCGTGTTCATGTTGCCTGCGATGGAGTTGATCTGGCTCATGTTGCCAATGCCAAAGCTCGCCAGCACGCAGAAGGCGGCAAACAGCACTGCCAGCACGCTGCCCAGCGTCTTGCAGCCTTTTTTCGCGCCCAGACCGTCCTTGAGGTAGTACATCGCACCGCCGGACCACTCGCCTTTTTCGTTCCTGCGCCGGTAGTACACGCCCAGCACGTTTTCTGAAAAGCTGGTCATCATGCCCAGCAGTGCCATGACCCACATCCAGAACACCGCACCCGGGCCGCCGCTGACGATCGCTGTGGCCACACCCACGATGTTGCCGGTGCCGATGGAGCCCGCCAGTGCGGTGCACATGCTCTGGAACTGGCTGATCGCCTTATCCTCTTTTTCGGTATGTGCCGTGACCTCCTTGTTGGTAAAGACCGCGCCGATCGTGTTGCGCAGCCAGTACCCCGCCCGGCGGAACTGGAAAAAACCCGTGCAGGCACTCATCCACAGGCCTGTGCCAAACAGCAGCGCCAGACCGATCGGCCCCCAGACCACGCCGTTGACCGCACCATTGACCGTTGTAACAAACTCCAGCATCTTTCTTCCCCCTCTTTATTCCTCGATGCATCGCTGTGCAGGATGGGGGAACTATACCATAGTTTCCGCCCCCGCCGCAAGGGTTTGCTTCCATTTTATGTCAAACTTTCACGCTTCATGACCGGCAGATGAATTTTATTTTTGTCGTACTTTTACCTTCACGCAGGGTCCGTGTCAAAAAAGAAGTGCAGCCTGCCCCTGAATGTGGTATACTGACCTTATCTCATCCAATGCTTTTCCAAAGGATTCACTTAAAATTCACAGTTCTTTCCTATTCTTCTATTAAGATAGAACCATCAAACTGTTTCTAAGGAGGAATCTGCTCTTATGGCTAAAATTCTGATCGTTGATGATGAGCCGCGCATCCGCGAGCTGATCCGCGAGCATTTACAATATTCCGGTTATGTATGTGAAGAAGCAGGGGACGGCTCTGCGGCGCTGGCACTGCTGTCCAGCGGGGGGTTCGATCTGGTCATTCTGGATCTGATGATGCCCTTTATGGACGGCATGACCTGCCTGCGCGAGATGCGGACACGCCACATCAACACCCCGGTCATCATTCTGACCGCACGCAGCGAGGAATACGACAAGCTTGCCGGGCTGGAGGGCGGCGCAGACGATTATGTGGTCAAGCCCTTCTCCCCGCGGGAGCTGGTGGCGCGGGTACGTGCGGTGCTCAACCGCACCATGCCCCGCCAGGATCCTGCCACCGACACCATGACCTTTGGGGATCTGACCATCGACACCGCCAGCCACACCGTGCGGGTGAGCGGCGAGGAGGTCTCGCTGACCCCGAAGGAATTCGATCTGCTGGTCTTTCTGGCTTCCAACAAGGGCATTGCGCTCAGCCGCGAAAAGATCCTGCAAAAAGTGTGGAACTACGACTATTTTGGCGAGGACCGCACCGTGGACACCCACGTCAAGATGCTGCGCGGACATCTGGGCAGCTGCCGCAGCTACATCGCCACGGTCTGGGGCATCGGCTACAAGTTCGACCCTGACGCCGCGCGCTGAACGAAAGGGGAACCCGGTCTATGCGGCACACGGTCAGTTTCCCTCACCGCCCCGGCATCCGCGGGCAGCTCATGCTGTTTTTGTGCTTTATCTGCCTGTTCCTGCTGGGCCTGTTCTGGTTTTTATCCACCCGGCTGCTGGAGCCGCTCTACACCCAGCACATTGAAACGCAGCTCACGGCACAAGCCGAAACTGTTGCCGCGCGGCTGGACGAAGCGCTGGAAAACGGTGAGACCCTCTCCTACTGGTCGTTCGGGCATCTGTATGTCAACGACGGCTTTTTCGACCAGCTCACGCGGGATCTTTACACCAACAGCCCCCTGAGCAGCTTTTGCGTGGACATCTCCGATTCCACCCTGCGCTCCGTTTACAAACTGGAGAACCAGTCCTACTGCAACCTGCACGAAACCGTGCTCTCGGACGCAGAAAATAACGATATCGTTTCCACTGCCATCGCCATGCGGCGGCGGTGCCGCTACACCGGCGGCTTTGTACAGGATCTGAACCCGCCGCGGCTGACCGGCTCGGCGCAGCTGCTGGTCGGGCGGGTGACTGCTTCCGGCGCTTATACGGTCATGGTCACCACCAGCCTTGTGCACATCTCGGAAGCCGCCAACGTTCTGGGCAAGGTGCTGCCTCTTGCCGCAGCACTCATCTTTGCCTTTGCCCTGGCTGCAGCGTGGCTGTTCAGCGAGTGGTTCACAAAGCCGCTGCGCCAGCTTTCCAGCGCGACCCGCCAGATGGCAAAGGGCAACTATAAGGTCGAGGTCAAGACCCGCCGCGGCGATGAACTGGGCGACCTTGCGCGGGATTTCAACCACATGGCTTCCGAAGTGCAGCACTCGGCACAGATGCAGCGGGATCTGCTGGCAAACGTCTCGCACGATCTGCGCACCCCGCTCACCCTCATCAAGGGCTACGCCGAAACGGTGCGCGATCTGACCGGCGACAACAAAAAACAGCGCGACGAGCAGATGAACATCATCGTGGACGAAGCCGACCGTCTGACCGCGCTGGTCTCCAGCGTTATGGAGCTGAGCAAGGTCGCCAGCGGCACGATCAAGTGCGAGCGGGTCCATTTTGATATGGGGATGCTCTGCGACGAGGTCAGCGAGCGGTACGACGCGGTCTGTGCGCAGAACGGCTGGCAGCTCAAGCTCGAACTGCCGGACGAGGAACTGCCCGTTTACGCCGACCCCGAAATGATGCAGCGTGCACTGCACAACCTTCTGGGCAACGCCATGCACCACATCGGGGAGGACGGCATCTTTATCCTGCGTGCGCAGCGCTGTATGGAGGGCATCCGGGTCGAGGTCGAGGATCACGGCCCCGGCATCGCCGCCGAGGATCTGCCCTACATCTTTGACCGGTACTACCGCTCCCGCTCGGATGCGGGCAAGCAGGGCACCGGGCTAGGGCTGTCCATCACCAAGGCGATCTTCCAGCAGCACGGCTTCCGTTACGGCGTACAGAGCGCCATCGGCATGGGCACGACCTTCTGGTTCATCCTGAACGATCTGCCCGCCAACGAGAATATCCC
>CAZUDU010000003.1:0-22665 GCA_964619455.1 uncultured Faecalibacterium sp. | reverse complement strand
TGGGCACGACCTTCTGGTTCATCCTGAACGATCTGCCCGCCAACGAGAATATCCCCACAGAATAAGCAAAGCCCCCAGACCGCAAAACGGTCCGGGGGCTTTTTCATGCAGGTTCACGCCGCATCCACCACATTTTCGCATCCCGGCAGATCGCGGACACGATAAGCGGCATCGTTAGTTCGAGGATGCGCTGCGGTAAATGCCAAAGGTATCATCCGGGGGCGGCATCTCCACGCGGGAGGCGCGGTCGTTGACTGCCCACATCATCCATGCCATGCCTGCAAGGGCCGCCGCAACAATGATCCATTTTACAAAGTTCGGTAGTTTTTTCATGTTTTTACGTCCTTTTTGATAGTTTACTCCGGGCGGCAGCGTTTGCGCGCCGCCCGCAGAAGCTCTGCTGCCTCGCCGCCGGACAGCTCCCTGACCCAGCCGCCGCGCTCTCCTGCGCCTGCGCCGGTGTTGCCTGCCTCGGCAAAGCTGGCAAGATCGCCATCGGTGCGGTCGTTCCACGCCGCAAAGCCCTGCGGCGCGATATGCTGTGCAAGACGGCTGTCCAGCACTGCCGTTTTGCCGGTGGGTCTCCACGGGCGTCCCAGATAGACACTGCCCGCCGGGCAGCCGTCCGAGACAAAATCACAGTCCCAGAACACGAACCCCAGCCCGTCCGCCGCCCCGGAGGGCGCCGTGACATAGCTGTGGGGCAGGGCGTTGTTCACCGTGCGGATGGTGCACTGCTCAAACAGGGCATCCGCGCCGCCAAAGATAAAATCAATGTCTCCGGCGATCTCACAGTTCTGATAGTACTGCGCACTGGTGCGGCGGGGCGCATAGACGCGCGGCCCCAGAAAACCGTCCTTTTCACGTTCTTTTTCCGGCAGCGGCGCACAGAACAGGGTGTCCTGATTGCCCAGCAGCCGCACCCGGTAAAACGCGGCACGGGCGCTGTCCACATACGCTGCGATCGCCTGCCCGGCAGTACTGCCGGGACCTGCATCGTTCTCGATGGTCAGGTCTTCCACCCGGAGCGTTTCGCCGCTGAAAAACGCCGTATAGCTGCGGAAGGTATGGGTCGGGCGGCCGTCCGGATGCGGGAGCTTTCCTCCATCCCCAAAAACCAGCCGGGTCTTGTCCGCACCCGCACCGATCAGGGAGATCTCTTTTTTTTCGCAGACCAGCTTTTCCCGGTAAACGCCTTCCCCGATCCGGATGACGGCCGGGCAGTCATAAGGGACAGCAAGCACCGCTTCCGAAATGGTCGTAAACTGTGCACTGCCATCCTGTGCAACGGTAATGGTAAGCATATTGGAAACCCCTTCCTGTTGTCCGATGTACCATTCAGTATACCCCTGTTTTGTGCAAATTGCAACGCATCCGGTCGGTTCACACACTCTTTTCCAGCCGCAGCACTGCCGCCGTGATATCGTCCGGCCGCCCGGTGCGCTGTGCGCGGGCGCGGGCAGTCTCCACAAGGATCTTGGCCAGCTTATCCGGTGCATCGCCTGCCGCCGCCGAAAGCTCCAGCTGGGCGCTCACCCAACCGATGCCGTCCACCAGAAGCCCATCCGACACCAGCACTGCATAATCGCCCGCCGCCAGATGCGCCACCCGGCTCTGCCCGTTCACGCTGCCCAGGATCCCCATCGGCAAGGTAGCTTCGCCCACGGCACGGGCACGCCCTCCCTGTACCAGAAAGCTGGGCGCTGCGCCCGCCTTGAACAGCTGCGCCGTTCCGGTGTAGAGATCCACGCTGATCAGATCCAGCGTTGCACCGCTCTCCTCCTCGCTTTTGAGCGCCAGTGCCACATTGACCAGCCGTGCCGCAAGCTCGGCGGGGATGCCTGCCTTGAGCAGCCGCGCGGTCAGCTCCGCCGCAAGGGTGCCGTCCACAGCAGCCGGGCGGCCGGTGCCCATGCCATCGCACAGGATCATCTGGGCTGCCGCCGGACTGCAGAACTGCTGTACCGCATCCCCGGACACGGTCCCGCGTGCCGCAGCACCCGCCGCACCGAACACCACCCGCAGTGCCGGTCTTTCGCCAAACAACAGGGTGGTCATCCCCTTGCAGGAGAGCACCTGCGGTGCTTCCAGCGTGCGGCGGCAGATGTGCCCCACCTCCTGTGCCAGTGCATCCAGCTCTTTTTCCGAAAAACGGGTGCGCGGCAGAGTGACCGCCGCATGGATGCGCCCCAGATCGTCCAGCGTCACGGCACATTCCAGCGACGGTGCACCGATCGAAGCAAAGAACTCCGCCACCCGCCCGGAGCGGTAGGCTTCCGGCGTGCCCGGCCGCCCCAGCTGCTCGCCCAGAACGCCCAGCGCCGCAGCAAGGGCGCTGTACTGCTCGGTCAGGGCGGTACGCATCGCCTCGGAATGCACCCGTGTTTCCTTGCGGCTGCGGTAGAGCGCAAACGCCCGGCTTGCCGATGCGCAGAGCGCCGCCGGGTGGATGCAGCGGGACAATTGCCCGGGCAATCGGCTCACTTCCAGACTGCCCTCCTGCTCCAGAAGCGGGCGCAGCGCTTCCATACCCTGCACGGTCAGGGCGTATTCCTGTTTCCAGCACTGCTCCCGCCGCCCGCAATTGAAACAGAGGGTATCGTGGGTCTGGTCGATCACCCAGCGGAAGCTCTCGCACCGGTGGGGCAGGGCATCGTAGACCTGATCGACCGTTTCCGCCAGTGAAGAAAGACTCTGCGCCACCGCCTCCAGCCGGGTGGCTGCCGCCAGAACACGCGGGCGCTCGGTCTGCACCGGCATTTCCGGCTGCGCGTCCGGCACAAGCCAGCTCTGGGGCAGGCAGAACACTGCCCCGACCCCTGCACAGACGGCAGCCAGCGCGCCAAAGGCGCTGCCCGGCGGCTGGACACAGAGCACACCCGTCATACATCCGCCCAGATAGACCGCCGCCGTCTCAGTGCGCTGACCGGACACGAGCAGTGCGGCCGCTGCGCCCCCGCAGGAAAGCCCCACCGCCGCCGGAGCCAGTGCTGGATCTGCAGCACACAGCGCTGCGCCCCACACCGCACCCGCGCAAAGCGCCGCTTTGGACAGCCCCTTGCAGCACAGCACGAGCTGGGCGGCGGCACACACTGCCACCCCCAGTGAGATCTGCCTCCATTGCACCCCCGCCAGCGCCGCGATGCCTGCCGCCGTGGTCAGCAGCATCCCAAAACCGGGCTTGTCCGGCGAAAAATGCTGCACCGCAAGCCCGGTGGCCGCCGCCAGAAAGGCATCTGCGGCGCAGTTGAGCAAAAGCTCCGTGCCGCCGAGCCTTGCCGCCGAAAAACAGAACGCTACCCCGACCAGCGTTCCGCAGCCCGCAAGCTGTGCGGCTGCCGGGCGTTTGGGCGCCAGCCAGCGCGCCGCCACCACCGCACTCAGCGCACACAGCAGGCACAGGCTCCGCAGAGAAAGCGCCCCCAGCCCGTGGGCGAGCATCCCCAGCGCCGCCCCGGCTGCACAGGCGGCGAACTGATCCTCGCCAAAGCCGAGGGTCAGCCCCAGTCCAAAGGGCATCAGCCGCCCATACAAAACCGCCCAGCCGCCCGCAAAGCCCAGCGCCATTGCCGCAGCGCGCCGCATGGCCGGGCGCAGCACCGCCCGCGACGCCAAGGGGGACAGCCCGCCCCGCCTGCCTGCCGCCCATGCTCCGATCCGCTCTGTCATAACCATTCCCCGCTTTCCGGCGGGGCTTTCCGGTTCTGCTCCCCGCACTGTCTGCATATACTATAATGCAGGCGCACAGCGCATTTTGGCGCAGGGCGGGGAACTGCCGTATTCCTGCCCAAAGTGCGCAAAAAAGCCCTGTGAGGACCCATTCCTCACAGGGCTTTTCGTTTTTTTACAAAATCAGCCGTTCAGCTTTGCGATGGCTGCGCGGACGCGCTCCAGCGTCTTTTCGCGGCCCATCATGCAGGCAAGGTCGGTACCGCCGCCGGGGGTGCGCTGCTTGCCGGACAGAGCGATGCCCAGCGGGTAGAGCAGCCAGCCGTTCTTCTTGCCCAGCTCTTCTGCCTTTGCCTTGCAGGCATCGAACACCATATCGCGGTTGCCGAAGTCCAGAGCTTCATCGCTCAGCACCGGGATCAGTGCTTCCAGTGCTTCCAGTGCGGTCTCGGGGGTGGTCTTCTGCTTCTTGTTGGCGTACATGCTCACATCGTACTCCGGCATAACGTCAAAGAAATCGAGCTGTTCGGGGATCTCGCCCAGGACCTCGCAGCGGGGCTGGAGGTTCGCACACAGCAGTGCCTTGTTGATGGGGGTCTGCACGGCGCTGTCGATCCACGGCTCTGCCTTCTTGTAGAACTCCTCTGCGGGCAGGCGGCGGATATACTCCGCATTGATGGCACGCAGCTTCATGGTGTCGAAGATAGCGGGGGACTTGGAGATGCCGGACGGCTCCCAGATCTTGACCAGCTCCTCCAGCGAGAAGATCTCCTGCTCGGCATACTCACCCCTGGGGCTCCAGCCCAGCAGGCAGATATAGTTCAGCACAGCCTCGGTGAGGAAGCCCTTTGCCACCAGATCCTGATAGCTTGCGTCGCCGTTGCGCTTGGACAGCTTGTTCTGAGCGTCCTTCATGACCGGCGGGCAGTGGATGTAGGTGGGGATCTCCCAGCCGAATGCCTGATACAGCAGGTTGTACTTGGGGGTAGAGGACAGATACTCGCTGCCGCGGATCACGTGGGTGATGCCCATCAGGTGGTCATCCACGACGTTTGCAAAGTTATAGGTGGGCATGCCGTCCGTCTTGATCAGGATCTGATCGTCCATCTCGGTGTTGTTGACCTCGATGTGGCCATAGACCACATCATCAAAGCCGGTGATGCCCTCTTTGGGGATCTTCTGGCGGATGACGTAAGGCTCACCCGCAGCAAGGCGGCGCTCGACCTCCTCCTTGGGCAGCTCACGGCAGCAGCCATCGTAGTGAGTCATCTCGCCCGCAGCACGCTGCTCGGCATGGAGCGCTTCCAGACGCTCCTCCGTGCAGAAGCAGTAATACGCCTTGCCCTCTGCAACGAGCTGCTCGGCATACTGCTTGAACATGCCCATGCGCTCACTCTGGATATATGGGCCGACCGGGCCGCCGATATCGGGGCCTTCGTCCCACAGCAGACCGGTCTCGCGCATGGTATTGTAGATCACATCCACTGCGCCTTCCACATAACGGCCCTGATCGGTGTCCTCGATGCGCAGGATGAAGGTGCCGTCCTCGTGCTTTGCCATCAGGTAGGTATACAGCGCGGTGCGCAGGTTGCCAACGTGCATGTAACCGGTGGGCGAAGGTGCAAAACGGGTGCGTACTTTGATGTTCGCCATAAAAAATGCTCCTTTATTCTCATGCAAAAAATTTTGCGGATAGCTACGTTTAGTTTAATCTTTCAGTGTGTATTTGTCAATGGAAAGGCAGGCCGTGCCAGTGAAATCCGGCATGCTCTGCTCAAAGAAATCCGGACACCCTCGCTCTCTCCGGCAAGAACCGGGGGAGTCCCCCTTCCGTCATCTCTTTGGTCCTGGCTCTCCCCTTGGGAGAGCTGGCGCGTCAGCGCCTGAGAGGGCGAGCAGGTTGGCCTCGATCCACGGCCGCTCCCTCTCCCAAAGGGAAAGGCAAGTGCAAAGCAGAAAACCGCGCGGGTGAGGACGCCGGTTTTTCACACAGATTTCGCTCCAAAAAAGCCACACGCTCCACGGCAGGCCGCGCGGCGTGTGGCTTTGGACTTACTGTTTTTCAAAGACAAGGAAACGGAAGGAAATGTCGGTGGTCAGCTCCGGCAGCGCCGCAAGGCGCGCCGCGCCGTCCCGCGGGGTCTTCCAGTAATAGGGGGTCATGGCGAACAGCGCTTCGAGCTGATCTGCCGGAACGGTGATGCTGCCGGACACCTCCCGCTCTGCGATGGAGGCAAAGCCGGGGTAGGCGATCTGCTGCACCGGGTTCTTATACGGGGTATCGTACAGCACCGCCTTCATCTGGTAGAGATGCTCGGCACCCGGCACGACATAGATCATCCGCCCGCCGGGGCGCAGCACCCGCACGAACTCCTCCTGCGCAAAGGGCGAAAAGCAGTTCAGCAGCAGATCCGCCCAGCCGGAACGCACCGGCTGGCTGAAGCTGGACGCGACTGCATACCGCGCACCGGGCAGTGCTTTTGCCGCCAGCCGCACCGCGGGCTTTGCAATGTCAAAGCCGGTCAGCGCCAGCGGTTTTTGCGCCTGTTCAAACTGCTGCGCGATGCAGCGGTCATACCAGCCCTCGCCGCAGCCTGCATCCAGCAGGTGCAGCGGAGCATCCGGCGCGGCAGGCACACCGTATTCCAGACAAAGCTCGCCCAGCGCCTGCCCAAAAATGCCGTAATACCCGGCATTGAGGAAGGCGCGGCGGGCTGCCACCATCTCTTTGCTGTCTCCGGGCGCTTTGGTGCGCATGCTCTGCACCGGCAGAAGGTTCCAATAGCCCTCCTTTGCACGGTCAAAGCTGTGCCCCTTTGCACACTTCAGGGCAGCGTCTCCGGCAAGCGGTGCTGCACACAGCGGGCACTGCCACGGAGCAAAGCTCTCTTGTCTCATTCTTCGTTCTGATCCTCGATGGGAGCCGTTGCGCCGCCGTGAGCGCTCATATACTCCTCAAAGCTTGTGTATTTCTGCTGCGGCGGGCGGCGGCTGATCAGCACCAGCCCCGGATCTTCGTCCCGGGCAGCGCGGCGGCCGCGTGCAGGCTGCTCCTTGGTGCGGTTCTGGCTGGCACGGGCAGGTGCATTGGTGCGCACTGCGGGCGAAGCGCTGCGGGCAGCATTCTGGCTGCGTGCACCGTTCTGCTCGCCGCGCCCCGCACCACGGCTGCGGCTGTTCTGCTCGCTGCGGTCGCTCCGGTCATTGCGCTCTGCGCGTTCCTGACGGGGTGCACGCTCTGCATTGCGGCCGGGCTTTGCGTTCTGTGCACCGGACTGGTTCTTCTGTGCCGGGCGCTCGGAACGGTTCCGCCCCTGCTTTGCGTTGTTCTGTGCGCCGCTGTTTGCGTTCTGCTGGGCAGGCTGGGCGGTCTGCGCCGTGCGCACGGCAGGAGCTGCGGGCTGCGCAAGGGGCTTTTTCGCCGGGCGCAGGGGAGTCGCCTCCGGTGCGGTGACGAAATGGGGGTCGAACTTCGGCTGAGCATTGCTGCCGCGTGCCGGAGCATTGCCGTTTTCACGGCGGCGGTTGTTATTATTGGAACGGCGCTCGCCATTGCGTGCACCGGGATTGCGCTTGGATTCTTCCATCAACGGTTCCTCTTTCTGGGTTTTGATCGGCTGCTTTTCGGGCTGAGCCTTTTTTTCAGGTGCCGGCTGCGGGGCTGCCTCTTTGGGCTTTTTACCGCGCACCGGCGGTGCCGCCTTGACCGGCGCAGGCACACCGTCCCACGGGTGCCCGGACACCACCGGGATCTGGCGGCGGTTAAGCTTTTCGATGCCGGTCAGGTACTCCTGCTCCTCCGGGGCGCAGAAGCTGACGGCGGTGCCATCGGCACCGGCACGGGCGGTGCGCCCGATGCGGTGCACATAGGTCTCCGGCACTTCGGGCAGGTCGTAGTTGAACACATGGCTCAGCTCGCTGATATCGATGCCGCGGGCGGCGATATCGGTCGCCACCAGCACACGGGTCTTGCCCGCCTTGAAGTTCTCCAGTGCGGTGACGCGGGCGGTCTGGCTCTTGTTGCCATGGATGGCAGCCGCCGGGATGCCCTGCTTGGTCAGATCCTTTGCGATCTTGTCCGCACCGTGCTTGGTGCGGCTGAACACCAGTGCGTTTGCCACCGGCGGGTCAAGGTGCTTGATGAGCCAGGGCAGCAGCAGCTTCTTGTTGCCCTTTTCCACATGATACAGCGTCTGCTGGATGCGCTCCACCGTGCTGGACACCGGATCCACCTTGACAAAGGCAGGCTCGTGCAGGATGCCTGCGGCAAGCTGCTCGATCTCGGTGGGCATGGTCGCGCTGAACATCAGGTTCTGGCGCTTTTGGGGCAGCTTTGCAATGACCTTTTTCACATCATGGACAAAGCCCATATCCAGCATGCGGTCTGCCTCGTCCAGCACAAAAATTTCAAGGTTCGAAAGGTCGATATATCCCTGCCCGATCAGGTCGTTGAGCCGCCCCGGGCAGGCGATCAGGATCTCGACACCCTTTTTCAGGGTCTCGACCTGCGGTGCCTGCCCCACGCCGCCAAAAATGACCGCGCTGCGCAGCTTGAGGTACTTGCCGTAGGCATCAAAGCTCTCACCGATCTGCAACGCCAGCTCACGGGTCGGGGTCAGGATCAGGGCGCGGATGGCGCCCGGTTTGCGGGGCTTTGCCGCCGTGAGCCGGTCCAGCATGGGCAGCGCGAACGCCGCCGTTTTGCCGGTGCCGGTCTGGGCACAGCCCATCAGGTCCCGCCCTGCCAGCACCGGCGGGATCGCCGCAGCCTGAATGGGGGAAGGGGTCTGGTAGCCCGCCTCCTGCACTGCGCGCAGAAGGGGAGCGGAAAGATTCAATTCGTTAAAAGTCATGGTCCTCCTAGGTCATTCAAGGATCTTCCGGCACTCGATGTAATAGCGCTTTTCCTCTGCATGCCCCATGCTGAAGGTCTTGCGGGGCAGCACGCCGCCCAGCACCACGCCCTTGAACAGGTCACTCTTGGCAAACGGCGGCATCAAAAACGCAACAGCGCCCTTTTTGCACAAGGCGCGGACTGCCGGTTCATCGTGTACATAGTCCACCCGTGCTTCCGGGTGACGCTCCAGATAGTATTCAATAAATTCATCGATGGTGCCCACGGTCAGCGGCGCAGTGGGATCCTCAAAGCTGAGGGTATTCGCCACGCGGGGGCCGGCCAGGGTAAAGGGCTGCTGCTTTTCGCCGCCAAAGCAGATGCCCGCCATGTTCTCGTCGCTCCAGCGGATCAGCCCCAGCAGCACCGAGGTGCAGTCCACATTGAACAGCACACGGTGGATGGGCTCGATCTCGATGGCGGGGGAGTGCACGTTGCACACCTCTGCAAGGCACCAGCGGGCAGGGTGGTTCTCTGCCTGTTCGGGAGTAAGGGTCTTTTTGAGTGCTTCCCAGCACGCCTTTGCGGTGGCGAGCGAGTGGTTGCCGTCGCCCACTGCCAGCGTCAGCGGCGGTCTGCCGGCTGCTTCCGGATAGCGGGCGTCAAAGGTCTGCTGGCTGCCCAGCACGGCAAGTGCCTGCTCCACCTGTTCCACAAGGGCAGCATCCTCCACCGCCCAGCCTGCAACGTGCCCGCCGCCGAGCATCAGCTCGCCCTCGTACACCTTGCGCAGCTGTTCCTTGTGCGCCGCGACCGGCTCCACCAGCGTGCATTCAGGGTCGTCCGCCAGCATCATGATGTGCGGGGTCTCCAGCACGGCACCCGTGCGCACCTTCATGCGCGGCGGGATGCGGCTCTCCACCGTTGCCTCGCTGGGGCGGATGTCCAGCCGCACACCGCGCTGATAGCTGTATGCTTCCAGATCCACCTTGCCAACGAGTCCCTGACGCACCTTACCGCTCTGTTCGGTGCGCTCCACATAGATAAAGCCATTGACGGTGCGGGTCAATACCTCGCGCAGGGTCTTTTCCATCTCAGCGTGGATGGCATCGATGCGCTCGGCGGCATCGCCATCCTCCAGATAGACCTCCGGCAGGATCAGACCGAGGGTGCTGGGGCTGCCCTCTGCGGCTTTTGCCGCGCGCGCCCAGTAGTCACGGTCGCTGGTGAACTGATCACAGGCGATGCAGCCCCACTGCTCCAGCGGAACACGCTCGTCCGGCAGCAGGATCTGTGCCGGTGCAAAGCAGGATGTTTTGTTCATACTGACTTCCCTCCCTCTCAGAATAAAGGCGTTCTATCCAAGATCAATCAAAAAGTGCACTGCCATCCCGGATCACGAGCTGTTCCACGCCGGCTGCTGCCGCAGTCTGTTCCAGCTCGGCACGGGTCTTTTCGCTCATTGCCGTGTCAGCGGTGAGCAGCAGATTCTGCATCCCCAGCTTTACTGCCGGGTCACCCAGCTCACCGCTGCTCTGCGCGGCCTGCTGTGCCGGGCAGCTGAACCAGAGCACCACACTGCCCTCAAAGCGGCTCTGCCATGCTGCGATGTCCGCTCGCAGCTGCTCGGCGCGGCTCTTGCCGCCGGTCTCGCCAAAGTCCTGCTTGGCGCTGACGGCCTTGGGGAACTGCACGCCGGTCAATACGACCTGTTCGTAGCCCATGCCGCACACTTCTTCCACAAGATCCCCCACGAACTGCACTGCGCTGTCCGCATAGGGGTTGAGCCAGGGTTTGCCGCCTGCCTCAGCGCTCACATTGTCCAGCCAGAGCATCTCCGCGCTGTAATGGATCGCCATGCTGCGGTCGGCGTATGCCGATTTCGGATCCTGGAAGGCGCACAGCTGCGCCACCGGGATGATGCCGTTGTCCCGCAAAGTCTGCGCGATGAGCGCGGCATCCACCGTCTGCTCTGCGATGCTCCGGGACGCGTTGGCCACTGCCGACTTGTAATAGATGCTGCCGTCTGCTTCCTTCAGGGGCACCAGCGCGTAGGCCGCGCCCTGCTGTGCCAGACGCTGCACCGCTGCCGTGACGGCAGAAGCATCGGTCAGCTCGCTGCGCTCCAGCACCGCCCAGCTGCCCGCGCCGACCGCCTTGCCGTCCAGCGGCTCAGCCTGCGGCTCTTCCGGCTCTGCGGCCACCGGCTCTTCCGGCTCCGAAGAGGCTGCCGGCTCCTGCGGCAGCACCGAAGAGGATGCCGCCGCAGCGGACTCTGCGTCCAGATCGCGGTTCTTGACCACAGTGTACCAGGTATGGGTCGCCCAGTCCAGCACATGGGGCGCAGCGAACCATGCCGCGACCAGCACCGCAAGAACCAGTGCCCCGATGCCCACCGCCCGCTTGATCGTTTCTGCGCGGGTATAAAAGCTGCGGCGATACCGCTTGACTTTTTTGCGTTTGTATTTTGCCATTCTTGCTCAAAGCCTCCCTGCCAATGTTACAGGATCACCGAGTGTCCGGTAAAGCCGTAGATCGCCAATGCCAGCACTCCGATGTACACCAGCGTGATGGGCAGCCCGCGGAACGCACGGGGGATCGCCGGGCTGCGCAGACGGGTGCGCGCCTCGGTGACCAGCAGCACTGCCAGCAGATAGCCCACACCGCTGCCAAAGCCAAAACCCAGGGACTGTTCCAGCGTAAAGCTCTGGGTGCGCTCCACCAGCACAGTGCCCAGCACACAGGTATTCAGACCCGCCATCGGCACGATGCGCAGCAACTGGCTGCAATAGGGCAGCCCTTTGCATAGCCGCAAAATAATGTGTTCCACGATGCACACCAGCGTGATGCACACCACATAGACCAGCGGACGCAGCTGCGCACGGTTGTCCATCGAGATGATCCAGCCGCCGGCATAGTAGGTCAGCGGCACGGCCAGAAGCTGGGTGATGCACAGCTGCAAGCCGAACAGCCAGCTGCTGGTGCGGTCATCCCCGACCAGCTGCACCAGACGGGACACGCCCAGCGCGCGGGAAAAGACGGCGTTCTGTGCAAAGATCGCCATCAAGGCGTAGCCAAAGAAGGTCACGCTGCTCAGCATCACTTCTCTCATTGCTCGCGTTCCTCCTTCTGCCCGTGCACAGCCAGCACATCCTGCGCTTCTTTTTCAAGGTATGCGCGGCGTTTGTCCGCCGCGGCGCGCCAGACGGCACACAGCACGCCCAGCACGATAAAGCCGCCGGCCGGCATCCCGGCCACCGGCAGCACCGGGCGGCTGACCGCCAGCCCGAACATCGTGCCCGCCGCCAGCCATTCGCGCAGGCAGCCGACCACGACCAGCAGCAGCGCATAGCCGATGGTGATGCGCACGCCCTTGGAAAGCGCCTTGTGCGCCGGCTCCTGCACACGACCAAAGCGGTAGATCATCAAAGGCTCTGCCACCAGCAGCGGCAGGTAGATGCCAAGGCTCAACAGCCCGGTGCCAAAAAACCGGTTCAGGACCCAATACGCCCCCAGATACACCACCGAGGTGCTCAGGCAGTACAGGATGGCACGGGGCAGAAGCCGCTTTTCCAGCTGCTCCGGCTCCGGGTATTCCTCCAGCGGGACGATCTTACTGACAAGGCACGCCAGCAGACGCGAAGGGGTCAGCAGCAGCGCCACCGCTGCCGCGAGCATCAGTGCGTTCTGCCCTGTGGTCGCCACAACGACCAGCGGCGCAAGACCCATGCCCTGCATGACAACCGGGTTGTTCAGGAAGATACGGTCATGATGAGCAAACCTTTCCGGATCCTGAACGATCTGTTCTGCGATCTGCTTTCTCATCGAGCCGCCTCCTTTCCGGTGTTCTTTTTATGATGCAGCAACTGGTAGAGCCGCAGCTCAGTACGGTCGAGCCACGCCGAGATGCTGTTGACCACCAGCAGCGCAAAGCACACGCCGGTCTCATACGCACCAAAATAGCGGAAGCCCATGCTGACCGCACCGACCAGCGCACCATAGAGGATCCGACCGATCCGGTGGTGCGCACAGGTATACGGCTCGTTGAGCAGGAACACCGCGCTGAACAGCACCGCGCCGGACAACAGCTCGTCCCGCACGCCGGAAAGACGCGCCGCCGCGTTCAGCATCACCGAAGTCTCTGCCAGACCCACCTGCCGCGGGAAGAAGAAGGCGATCAACCCGCAGGTGAGCACAAAGCTGACCGTCGCGCTCAGGCGGATATCCTTCTGCACCCACAAAAACAGCCCGCAGGCAAGGATGATGAGTGCAGAGCCAGCGCCCAGCGGACCTGCCACCTCGCCCAAAGCGAGCGCGAACGGGCTGACATTGAGCATACCGCCGCTGCGCAGAGTCTCCTCCAGCGCATTGGATACCATCACACCGGAAGCATCCCACAGCGGGATCTCGGCATAGGGCTGCGGGTAGCGCAGCACCTGTTCCGGCCACGACACCGCCGCCATCGCATAGCCGACCGCCGCCGGGTTGAAGGGATAGCTGCCATAGCCGCCAAAGATCTCCTTGCCGACCAGAACGCCCACCGTGACTGCCGCCACCAGTACATAGATATCCACCGTTGCGGGCATCAGCAGTGCAATGACAAGGGCAAAGCTCTCGTTGGAAAGGTCTTTATTCTGATAGACGCGGCGGCGCAGCAGGGACACCAGCCGGTCGCAAAGATTGCCGGTCAGCAGCGCGATGCCGCACAGCAGCAGCGGGCGCAGACCGTATAGATAGCAGGACATGCACAGCAGCGGCACCGCCATCCAGCAGAGATGGCGGTAATAGCTGCCGGTCTTTTGCAGCTCCTGTTCCTGCATCTGGATCTGAAGTTCATCCATCGGGGCACCTCACTCAAAGCGCTGCCAGGCGGCGCACAGCGGCCGCCGGGTCTGCTGCACCAAAGACGGCACTGCCCGCGACCAGAATATCCGCGCCTGCTTCCACGCACAGCGGAGCGGTCGTGTCATCCACGCCGCCGTCCACCTCCAGCAGGAAGTGCGCACCTCTTGCTTCACGCTGAGCCTTGAGCCAGCGCAGCTTTTCCAGTGCAGAGGGCATGAACTTCTGTCCGCCGAAGCCAGGCTCCACGCTCATGACCAACACAAGATCCAGCTCATCCAGATACGGCTCCAGCGCCTCGGCGGGGGTGCCGGGCTTGATGGTCAGACCCACCTTGCAGCCCAGTGCTTTGACTGCATCCAGCGTCTGGCGGATGTCATCCTCGCACTCAAGGTGGAAGTTGAACAGGGTCGCACCCGCCTTTGCAAACGGCTCTGCGTAGGCAAGCGGGTGGCTGATCATCAGGTGCACATCGTAGAACGCCTCCGGCAGGCCCTTGTGCAGGCTCTTGAGCACCGGAACACCAAAGCTGATGTTGGGCACAAAATGCCCGTCCATCACGTCATAATGCAGCATCTGCGCACCGGCATCCAGCACCATGCGGCAGTCTGCACCCAAACGGGAAAAATCTGCGGAAAGAATAGAAGGACTTACGATCGCCATAATCGTCTTTTCCTTTCTGTTGATTATTTTATCGTTTCAACCATGCGTTTCGTCTTTTTACCCCATCGGAACAATGGGCATGGTTACCTTTTAGTTTACATGAAAATGCGTAAAAAATCAAACCCGCCGCCGTGTTTTTCACGGAAAAGACGTAAAATCCCCCCAGCCGCTCCCCCTGCATCGCTTTTGCTGCGGCTCACAACGCAAAATCAGCCAGACCGTCTGATGCAGGCAGTCTGGCTGAAAACAGATTTATTCCACCGGCTTCATGCTGGCAGGATCCTCCACCGTCGGCGCCGACGGACGGTCGGTGTCGTCCGGCAGGCGCTTCATCCCGGCAGGATCCGGCGGCAGGGTGGGCAGAGTGAACACGAACCGGCACCACTCGCCCTGCTGGCTCTCCACCCGGATCTGACCGCCGGACAGGTTGACCAGCACCTTGCAGATGTTCAGTCCCAGCCCGGAGCCGCGCGCGTGCAGACCGCGGGAGCGGTCTTCCTTATAAAAGCGCTGGAACACATAGGGCAGCGCCTCGGCGCTGATGCCCTGCCCGGAGTTCCAGATCGAGACCTCGACCTCCGGCCCCAGCTTTTCAACATGGAAGCGGATGGTACCGCCCGCCGGGGTGAACTTGATGGCATTGTCCAGAATGTTATACACGACCTGATGGATCAGATCCGGGTCGGCGTAGACCAGCACCCGCTCGTCCATCGTCAGCCCTTCCAGCTCGATCATCCCGTCGTTGATGCGGGACTCTGCCGAGAGCGCCGCACCCGTGATGGTCTCCCAGATGTTGAACATCCGCGCGTTGACCTGATACTCGCCGCTCTCCAGCTTGGACAGATCCAGCATATTCTGGATCAGGCGTGCCAGCCGCCCGGTCTCCTCGCTGACCAATTGCAGATAGTGGGTCTGCATCTCCGGCGGGATGGTCCCGTCCAGAATGCCGTCCACAAAGCCCTTGATGGTGGTCATGGGGGTGCGCAGCTCGTGGGCGATGTTGCCCATGAACTGCCCGCGGGAGTTGTCGTTGGACTGGATGTTCTCCGCCATCCGGTTGAAGGTGCGGGCAAGGTCTGCCACCTCGCCTTCGCCCTCGACCCCTTCGACCCGCACCGCCAGATCTCCGCCGCCGAACTGCTGAGCAGCAGCCGTGATCTTCTGCAGCGGATCGGTCAGATTGTGCATCATCATCCGGGTCAGGATGCTGGCAAACAGCAGCATCAGGCAGGCCGAAAGCAGGAAGTTGGACCAGAACTGGCTCTTGAACTCGGTGAACTGCGCCCCAGAGGTGCACAGGAACAGATAGCCGTTGTGTTCGCCCCGCTCGCCCCGCATCCGGCTGACAGCAACATAGCTCTTTTCTGCCAGTGCGCCGTCCAGATCCCCGAACGCATGGTAGTTGCCGGGAACCTGTTCTGCCTTTTGCAGCAGCACCTGCGGAACCTCCGGCTCGGTGAGCATGACAGGGTTGGAGGCCAGCAGCACATTGCCCCGGTTATCGGTGAAAAAGAGATACGCTTCCGCCGTCTCCCCGATGATCTCCAGCTTTGTGTTCAGTGCGTCCAGCTCAGCGCCCTCCGGCAGGGCAGCCGTGCGCACAAGGTACTGCGCGGTCTGCTGTACCACATGCGACACTTCATCCAGCGTATCGTAGCGCTCCTGCGCAAAATAATGCCGGAACAGCACCCACTCGGAAAGCCCCATCACCGCAATGCCCAGCACCATCAGGGTGGACATTGCCGAAAAGAACGCGACCGATATACTTTTGCGCATTACTGACGCACCTCGAATTTATAGCCCACGCCCCAGACCGTCTTCAGCTCCCACTTGTCCGATGCACCGGACAGCTTCTCGCGCAGACGCTTGACATGGACATCAATGGTACGGCTGTCGCCGTAGTACTCAAAGCCCCACACCTCGTCCAGAAGCTGATCGCGGGTGTAGACCCGGTTGGGGTGGGACGCAAGGCAGTTGAGCAGCTCCAGCTCCTTGGGCGGCGCTTCCACTACATTGCCCTTGACCCGCAGCTCGTAGCTGTTCATATCCAGACGGAGGTTGTCGAACTCGATCACACCCTCGGTGGACTCGGTCTGCGCTGCGGTGGAGGTGCAGCGGCGCAGCACTGCCTTGATGCGGGCGACCACCTCCTTGGCGTCGAAGGGCTTGACCATATAATCGTCTGCGCCCAGCTCCAGACCCAGCACCTTGTCAAAGGTCTCGCCCTTGGCGGTGAGCATCATGACCGGGGTGTTGCCCGCCGCGCGGATGCGGCGGCAGACCTCCAGCCCGTCCATGCGGGGCATCATCACATCCAGAAGCACCATATCAGGCTTGATCTGGTTGAACTTTTCCAGCCCTTCCTCACCGTCGTTCGCCACGGTGACCTGATAGCCTTCCTTGGTCAGATAGAGCCGCAGCAGCTCGCAGATATTCATATCGTCGTCCACAACGAGGATCTTTTCGTTTGCCATCTTCGGGTTCCTCCTGTATGTTTTCAGCTTGTTTTATGTACACCCGGCACGCCTTGCACCGGGCAGTGACAGTGATCTCCATCTTTTATTATACGGAAGAGTTATGACAAAATAAAGAAGGATTTGTATGTTTTTTGCACCGAAAAACGGCTGCTTTGCGCCCCCGGATGCCCCGATGGGTGCCGTGGCTTTATTTTCCGGGCAATTCCGTGCAGCAGTAACACTTTTCAACCGGAAAAGAGTGTGTTATACTTAAACAGAATTCGACACACACTGCCACGGAGGGCGCGAGCTTATGTCCAAACAACGGTTGTTATTCATCACCACAGGCGGCACCATTGCCAGCGTGCGCACCCAGCAGGGGCTGAAGCCGGTGCTGTCCAGCGATGAGCTGCTGGCGCACCTGCCGGAGCTGAAGGAGCTCTGCATCCCGGAAACGCTGGCGCTGTGCAGCATCGACAGCACCGATCTCGGGCAGGAGCACTGGCTGATGATGGCGCGTGCCATTCAGGAAAACTACGCCCTGTACGATGGCTTCATCATCTGCCACGGCACCGACACCCTCGCCTATTCTGCGGCAGCACTGTCCTATCTGGTGCAGAACGCCGACAAGCCCATCGTGCTCACCGGCGCGCAGCAGCCCATCTCCAACGAGATCACCGATGCCAAAAAGAATCTGCGCGACAGCGTGATCTGTGCCATCGACCCCGGCAGCCGGGGCGTGATGGTGGTGTTCGGCGGGCATGTCATCGCCGGCACCCGCGCCAAGAAGAACAAGACCATCAGCTACGACGCCTTTGCTTCGGTCAACTTCCCGGAGCTGGCACTGGTGCAGGGCGACCGTCTGGTGCGGTATGTGCCGTCCCCCTGGCCCACCGGCCCGGTGGAATTTGGCAGAGCACTGAACCCTAAGGTCTTTCTGCTCAAGCTGACCCCCGGCATGGATCCCGGCCTGATCCCGGAGATCTTCCGCCTGTACGACTGTGTCATCGTGGAAAGCTTTGGCGTGGGCGGCATCCCGCAGCGGCTGATGGATGCCTTTGCAGAGGGGCTCGGCGATTACGACAAGACCCACAAGATCCTCATCATGACCACGCAGGTCACCTACGAGGGCAGTGACGTCGGCATCTATGAGGTCGGCAAGCGGGTGCGCAACCGGTTCCGCTTTCTGGAAGCGCACGATATGACCATCGAGGCGGTCGTGACCAAAAGCATGTGGCTGCTGGCACAGAACTGCGACAGCTTTGACCAGCTCCAGCAGCGTTTTTACCGGCAGATCAACTTTGACACGTTTTACCATTGATCAAAGGATACACAAGAGAAAGGACTTTTTTGGTATGAGTAAGGGCATCGTCGTTCTTGGCGCAGTATTTGTGGACATCAAGGGCTATCCGCTCTCCACCTACATCCCCGGCGGGCGCAATTCCGGCCGTGTGGAGCAGGTGCACGGCGGTGTGAGCCGCAACGTGGCGGAGGATATCGCCAACGTGGAGCTCCGCCCCACCTTCGTAGGTCTGGTGGATGATACCGGTCTCGGTCAGGATGTCGTCAAGAAGCTGGCCGATCACAAGGTCAACACCCAGTACATTCAGGCAGTGCCGGACGGCATGGGCACCTGGCTCGCCATCTTTGACAACGACAACGATGTTTGCGCTGCCATCTCCAAGCGCCCGGACACCAGCCCCCTGACCGATCTGCTGATCGAAAAGGGCGACGAGATCTTCAAGGACTGCGACAGCATCGCACTGGAGCTGGATCTGGAGAAGGACACGGTCAAGCAGGTGCTCCGCTTTGCTAAGAAGTACAACAAAAAGGTCTATGCCGCCGTCTCCAACATGAGCATTGCGATGGAGCGCCGGGACTTTTTGCAGCAGACCGACTGCTTTGTGTGCAACCAGCAGGAGGCAGGGCTGCTCTTCTCGGACGATTACAGCCACCTGAAGGCCGCTGAGATGCGCAAGATCCTTGCCGAGAACGTCCACAGTGCCAACATCCCCTGCATGGTGGTCACGATGGGCGGCGAGGGTGCCGTCTATGCCCGCGCCAACGGCGAAAGCGGCATCGTATCCGCCAAAAACGTGGATGTGATCGACACCACCGGTGCAGGCGATGCCTTCTTTGCCGGCACGGTCATTGGTCTGACCTACGGCAAGAATCTGGCATCCGCCTGCGAGATCGGCAGCCGCCTTGCCGCCTCGGTCATCTGCACCTCTGAGAACGTCTGCCCCCGGTTCCGCCCGCTGGAATTCGGCCTGGACATCCCGGTGCTGGACTAAACAACATAAAAAGGGTCTCCTTTTGCCGCCCCTCTGAGGGAATCGGATCAAAAGGAGACCCTTCTTTTTTATGTCAGATTCACAGCTCCGGCTTGGGGGGCGCGTTCAGCTCCGGCATCAGCTCGGTGCTGATGATGCTCAGCATCTGCGCCAGCTTTTCGCACTCCTCCGGCGAAAACCGCTGCTGCACCCGCCGGGTGACCGTGTCCAGATAGGCATAGCCGATGTTATAGTAATCGATATACTTCTGGGTGGGGCGCAGGTAGTATTCTCTGCGGTCGGTGGTGGACTGGATCTTTTCCAGATAGCCCTTGCGCACAAGGCTTGCGATCTTGTACGCCGCGTTGGGGGTCGAGATCTGCATCATGCGGGCAAACTCGGCAATGGTCGGTCTGCCCATCCCCATGATGCCTTCCATACAGAAGGTCTCCACCGTGGTCAGGTTCGCGTCCCGCATTTCCGAATGCTGGAACACGTTCTGATAAAAGTGAAGCTTGAATTTTGTATAGACCCCGTGAAATGCCTTTTCCAGCATAAGATGGTTGCCTCCTGCCGATCGTTTTTCTCAGTATACCACAGGAACGCCGCCGGGGGAACGCCCATTTTTGCAGCGGACTTATTCTGCAGCTTCGTTCACGCTGCCGACGCGGGCACGGATGATGCTCAGCACCACCAGCTCCAGCACGATCGCGCCGCCAAGGAAGAGCAGCGAGGTGAGCACGTTGGCGCTGCTTCCAAGGAACGCCTGCGCCAGACCGGTGACGATATAGCACACCGCCGAGACGGCCGCCACAGTCATCGCATAGAGCAGCTGCGTGGAGACATGGTTGACATGGCTGCAATGTGCACCGGCAGATGCCATGATGGTGGTGTCCGAGATGGGGGAGCAGTGGTCACCGCACACCGCACCGGACAGGCAGGCGGCGATGGAAACGACCAGCATCTCACCCTCCGGGAAGGCATGGCAGACGATGGGGATCAGGATGGAGAAGGTGCCCCACGAAGTGCCGGTCGCAAAGGCGAGGAACACCGCCACAAGGAAGATGATGAAGGGCAGCAGGTACTGCAATGCGGCAGCGCTGCCGTTGAGCAGGTTTGCCACATAGTACTTTGCGCCCAGAAGACCGGTCATGCCGGAAAGGGTCCATGCCAGGGTCAGGATCAGCATGGGGCTGACCATCGCCTTGAAGCCCTCCGGGATACAGTCCGCAAAGTCCTGAAAGGTCATGACCTCGCGCACGCGGTAGAATACGAAGGTGAACATCAGCGCAATGCTGCTGCCCAGCACAAGACCCATCGAGGCGTCGCAGTCCGCGAACGCAGAGACGAAGTCGTTGCCCTCAAAGAAGCCGCCGGTGTACACCATGCCAAAGATGCAGGCTACGATCAGCACCAGCACTGGTGCGACCAGATCGATGACATGACCGCGGACCTCGTTCTCGTCCTCCATGTCATCGCCATAGGGACGGTCCTCGGTGGTGAACAGATCTCCCAGCACGGCATTCGCCTCGTGCTGCTTCATCGCGCCGAACTCGGTGCCGGTGAAGATGAGGAACAGGCTCATCACCATGGTCAGGATGGCGTAGTAGTTGTACGGGATTGTGCGCAGGAACATGGCAAAGCCGTTGATGCCGGAGCCTTCCGGCACCGAGGAGGTGACAGCTGCAGCCCAGCTCGACACCGGCGCGATGATGCAGATGGGCGCCGCGGTGGAGTCGATGAGGTAAGCGAGCTTTGCGCGGGAGATCTTCTGGCGGTCAGTGACCGGGCGCATGACCGAACCAACGGTCAGGCAGTTGAAGTAGTCGTCCACAAAGATCATCACGCCCAGCAGCAGGGTGGCAAACTGCGCCCCCGCGCGGGTGTGGATGTGGGTGGAAGCCCAGCGCCCGAACGCTGCGCTGCCGCCTGCCTTGTTCATCAATGCGACCAGAATGCCCAGCATGACCAGAAAGACCAGAATGCCCACATTGCCGGGGTCGGACAGCTTGGAGATCATGCCGCCCTCTTCGTGGAAGAACAGGGTGTTGACTGTCAGCTCCAGATTGCCGTTGGCGTACAGCAGCGCACCGGACGCGATGCCCACCAGAAGCGAGGTGTAGACCTCTTTGGTGTTGAGCGCCAGCACGATGGCGATGACCGGCGGCAGCAGCGAGAAGGGCGTGCTGTACACGATGCAGGTGTAGGCGGACGGATCGGCGACCTTGCCGGGCGTTGCTGCGGTACACCACAGCAGCAGAGCAAACACGAAGATCGCACCTGCCCAGGAGAGATTTTTGCTTTTCATGGATTTCCTCTGTTTTCTTTGAATTTCAATTTCTATATCGAACGGCAGACGGGGCACACTAACCTCAGCAATGCAAAAGGAGGTGTGCACCGTGCCGGACTATAAAGCAATGTATCTGGAGCTGTTCCGCGCCAGCGCGCAGGCCGCCGAACTGCTCCTGCAGGCACAGCAGCGCGCCGAGGACGCTCTGCTGGCAGACGAGCTGCCCCCGCTGCGGATCTGCGAAACGCAAAATGAGAGCGGGGAATGACTTGCAGCACAGCCGTGTACAGCAACACCGTAAGCCTTGCCGTACACTGCTTATCCGCTCTTCCTTTTTAGTTGCGCTTGCTCTCTGCCTTTGCTGCAAACTTCTCGTTGTTGATGATAAAGCGCTCGTGGGTACCGTGACCAACGGTGCCCTTTTCGTCGTGCAGCTCCACGCGGAAGGTCAGCTTGCGCCCTTCCACTGCGATCAGCTCGCTCTCACAGGTAACGGTCATGCCCACCGGGGTGGGGGCAGTATGCTCCAGCTCGAGCTTGGTGCCCACCGAGCCGCAGCCCTCTTCCAACGCAGGGGCAACGCTCTGCCAGCAGGTCTTTTCTGCCAGTGCGACCAGTGCGGGGGTCGCAAACACATCCAGCGTACCGCTGCCCATCGTCTTTGCGGTGTTTGCGTCGGTCACGAGCTGGCTGCCCATGCCGCGGATGCCAGTTTCCAACATCATAGTAATATCCTCCCAGTGTTCGGATCTTTTTAACGCGCCCTTTGGCGCAAAAATTGACACAACGTCTTATAGAATACCATATTTTCCGCGTAAATGCACCTGTTTTTTGCAGGTTCGCGGAATTTTTTATCCCCCAGCCCCTGCCGCGCGCCGCTCTCTGCTCCCCTGTGGGGAGCTGTCGCGCAGCGACTGGGGGTCATTTAAATCTGAGTCGAAACACCCCTCTCGTCCTCTTGCCCAGCGGAGCGTCCTCGGCGGCGATGCCGTGCAGAACAGGTGTATCACTTATCCTACACAACTACGCTCTGAAAAGACGCGACCCGCATCCCTTTAGACAGCGGCCGCGATGGGGCAGGTTTTGCGCCTATTGCCAGAGCGCGGGAGGCATGAACCGGGGGCTGTTCGCCCCTAGTAACCCCAAAGTAGTGGTCGCCCCGCAAAAATCAGGCGGAACTCCTCGCGGAGCTTCCGCTGTTTCCAATTTTTACGGTTCTCCAGTTTAATTATAAGCCGCACCCTGATTGCAAATTCAATTTGCAAGTTTTTTGCGTTTTAGCGCTCAAAAAGCTTTTTAGGCATTTCCTGCAAAAAGTATCGCCCAAAGTCTTGACAGCACTGCTTCGGGATGGTATCATGAACGCGTGAACAAATGCTCATATATCGAATTTGCAGGAAAGGAGCGGTGAAATGTCTCAGCAGGAAGAACCCCGCCGTGATGCTCCGGAAGCGCTGCCGGACGACGAGGTGCTCTACGAGCTGGCTGACCTGTTCCGCGTGTTCGGCGACTCCACCCGCATCAAGATCCTTTACGCACTGCATGATACCGAGCTGTGCGTGCAGGACATCGCCAACGCCGTACAGCTCAGCCAGTCGGCGGTGAGCCACCAGCTCAGGGTGCTCAAGGACTCCAAGC
>CAZUDU010000002.1:0-41267 GCA_964619455.1 uncultured Faecalibacterium sp. | reverse complement strand
AGAAATGCTGGATGCGCTCAAAAATGCGGCAAAGCGCGGGGTGGATGTGCGGCTGATCGTGCCGGGCATCCCGGACAAAAAGCTGGTTTACCGCCTGACCCGGTCGTATTATCTGCCACTGCTCAAGGCCGGTGTGCGCATCTTTGAATATACGCCCGGCTTCCTGCACGCAAAATGTTATGTCAGCGATGATCGTGTGGCAACGGTGGGCAGCATCAATATGGACTACCGCAGCCTGTTTCTGCATTTTGAGTGCGGCGTGCTGCTCTATCACAGCACGCAGGTCGGTGCGGTGCGGGAAGACGTGCTGCAAACGCTGCCCCAATGCCATGAGGTGCAGCGTTCCGACTGCCGCACCGGGCTGCTGGGAACGGTGCTGGACAGTGTTCTGCGGCTGGTCAGCCCGCTGCTGTGATAAAACCGCCAAAAACAGGGTACACTACCTCCAAAGCCCGTGCGCGGGCATAAGGAAAGGGAGCGTAATGGTACCATGAAAAATACAAATCAACGGGTTTTGCTCTGCACCCTTGCAGCAGCGCTGCTGCTCAGCGGCTGCGGCGGGAAGAAGCCGGACTCCGGCAGCCAGAACAGTTCCGGCAGCATGGGCAGCTCTGGCAGTACGAGCGGAAGCTCACAGGGTGCGTGGCGCACCGGGCTTGGCGTTGTGACGAAGGCAGAAGCGACCGGGCGTGCCGGAACGATCACCACCACGGCGGCGGCAGTCCTGCTCGATGCAGACGGAAAACTTGTGGATGTGATGCTGGATGAGCTGGAGACCTCGGTCTCAGCAGACGGCACCGGCGCGGTGACGATGCCCTCGGACTACCGCACCAAGCGTCAGAAAGGGCAGGATTACCCGCTGGCGGAGGTCTCTTCCATCCGGAAGAGCTGGGCAGAGCAGGCGGATTCCTTTGCGGACTACCTGACCGGCAAAACGATGGACGAGGTCAAAAAGCTGGAACTGGACGAGAGCGGCAAGGCAAAGGAGGCCGATCTGTTGTCCGGCTGTACCATCGCGGTGGAGCCTTACCGGGATGCGATCCTCCGCGCCTGCGAAAACGCAAAGGCGCTGGGAGCCGCAAAGGGTGACCGTGTGACCTTGGGCATCGAAGCAGGCAATGCCTCGTCCGGAAGTGCGGCGATCGATGATAAAGACCTGATGGCGCAGGTAGATACGACCCTTGCGGCACTGACGATGGACGAAAACGACCGTGTGACTAGTGCAGTGGTGGATATGACCGAACCGGCCATGACCGTGAGTGCGGACGGGACGGTAAATGCGCCGGAGGATATCCGCACCAAGCTGGAACAGGGCGATGACTATGGGATGCGCAAGGCATCCAGGCTCGGCAAGGAATGGTATGAGCACAGCGAGGGCTATTGCGATTATCTCAAGGGTAAAAATGTGACTGAGGTGGGCAGGATCCCGGCGGATGGCTCGGATGCGGATCTGCTGGCACTGTGCACCATCTCGACCGAAGAGATGCACATGGCAGTGTTCAAGGCAATGAAAGCGGAATAATAAACGGCAACGTGCCCGGCTCTTTTGGGAGCCGGGCACGTTTTGCGTGCTGTTCTTTGTGCAAAAACACCGGAAACCTCCTTTGAAAAGGGCTGACAGAGGGCAGGTTGCAAAAACTTTCGGGTTTGGGCTTGCCAAATGGGAACAAAGGGTGTATTCTATAACCACAGTTTACCGATTTAGCACGGTAAAGTGGTGAAATGGTGAGAACGATTTAGAGGGGGATCTGAATATGAAACGGTTTGTATCGATGTTTCTGGCAGGTGTAATGGCACTTGGACTGGCGGCTTGCGGCGGCGCACAGAGCACCGCAGCTTCCACCGGTGCGGCGGCATCTGATCTGGACGGCATCAAGAACAACGGCAAGATGGTCATTGGCTACACGGTCTACGCGCCGATGAACTATACCGATGACAACGGCGTGTTCACTGGCTTTGATACCGAGCTTGCCACCGCGGTGTGCGCAAAGCTGGGCGTGGAACCGGAATTTGTTGAGATCAACTGGGATACCAAGATCGTGGAGCTGGATGCCAAGAGCATCGACTGCATCTGGAACGGCATGACCATCACCGAGGAGATCAAGGCGAACACCGCCGTGACCAAGGCTTACGCCAAGAACGCACAGGTCGTTGTGGTCAAGGACGGCACTGCGTACGAGTCCACTGCCGATCTGGAAGGCAAGACCATCGTGGCAGAAGCTGGTTCTGCGGGCGAGAGCGCCATTGAAGGCGACGCAAGCCTTGCAAAGGCAGACTACATCTCCAAGAGCGTGCAGACCGATTGCCTGCTGGAGGTTGCCGCTGGCACGGCAGACGCAGCAGTTCTGGATCTGACCCTCGCGAATGCGATGATTGGTGAAGGCACCGACTATGCGACCCTGAAGATCGTGGACGAGCTGAATGCAGAAGAGTACGGCGTGGCGTTCCGCAAGGGCAGTGACGCGGCTGCGGCAGTGGACGCTGCATTTGACGAACTGAAGGCCGACGGTACGATGCAGGCTCTGGCTGAAAAGTACGAGCTGGCACTGGCTGACTAAAAAAGATTTGATGGGTGGATTCTTGTGGCTGTGATTTTAGAGCGTCTGACCGGCGCATTCCTGCTCAACTGTGAGTTGTTTGCACTCACGCTGCTGTTTGCGCTTCCGCTGGGGTTGGTGGTCGCGTTCGGCTCCATGAGCCGCTGCAAGCCGCTTTCCGGTGCGGTAAAGACCTTTGTATGGATCATCCGCGGTACGCCGCTGATGCTCCAGATCATCGTGATCTATCTGGGACCCGGTCTGATGGGGATGGAAAACCCCTGGCCGACCGGTTCCGGCGGGCGCCTGGTCGCAGCGGTGGTGGCATTCGTCATCAACTATGCGTGCTATTTCTCAGAGATCTACCGCGGCGGCATCGAAGCGGTGCCCAAGGGGCAGACCGAAGCAGGGCAGGTGCTGGGCATGACCAAGACCCAGATCTTCTTCAAGGTCACGCTGCTCCAGATCGTCAAGCGCATCCTGCCCTCGATGGGCAACGAGATCATCACCCTTGTCAAGGATACCTCGCTGGCGAACACCATCGCCAACAAGGAGATCATCATGATGGCAAAGGAATACAGCGCAAAGGGTCTGATCTGGCCGCTGTTTTCCACCGCTGTATTCTTCCTTGCCTTTGTCGGCGCGCTGACGCTGCTGCTGAACTGGGCAGAGAAGAAGCTGGACTATTTCCGCTGCTAAGGAGGAACGTGTATTATGGCATTGCTTGAAGCCTCCGGCATCGGCAAGAATTTTGGGGAGACGAAGGTCCTCAAAGACATCTCCCTTACCTTAGAGAAGGGCGAGGCGCTGGCGATCATCGGCTCGTCCGGCTCCGGCAAGACCACCCTGCTGCGCTGCCTGAACTTTCTGGAGCGCCCGGACACCGGCGTGATCCGGGTCAACGGCGAGACCATGTGGGATGCTGCAGACCCTGCGACCCAGCGGGAGAGCGAGATCCGCAAAAAGCGGCTGCACTTCGGGCTGGTGTTCCAGAACTTCAACCTGTTCCCGCAGTATACCGCCCTGCAAAACGTGATGCTGGCGGGCGAGCTGCTGGCAAAGGAACGCCCGGATTATAAGGCAAACCGCAAAGCCATCCACGCCGAGCTGGAACAGCAGGCGCGGGAGCTGTTGGCACAGATGGGGCTTTCCGAGCGGGCGAACCACTATCCGCACCAACTGTCCGGCGGCCAGCAGCAGCGTGTTGCCATTGCCCGTGCGCTGGCGCTGCATCCGGATATCCTCTGCTTTGACGAGCCGACCAGTGCACTGGATCCGGAGCTGACCGGTGAGGTGCTGCGTGTGCTGCGGGAGCTTGCCGACCGCAAGACGACCATGATCATCGTGACCCATGAGATGCACTTTGCCCGCGATGTGGCAGACCGCATCATGTTCATGGACGGCGGTGTGGTGGTGGAAGAGGGCGATGCAAAACAGGTCATCGACCACCCACAGGAGGAGCGCACCCGGCAGTTCCTCTCCCACTACGGCGAGATGTGAGCCGTCATTTAAACCCGCAAACGGATGCCCGCAGACCCAAAAGGATCTGCGGGCATTTTTGCGTGACAGGTTGTGGAAAATAGATGCGCAAACTGCACAAAAGAAAATGTGCTGTTTTGGATAGCTTGTGCAAAGAATAGCTTGTAAAATCAGAACGACTCGATTATAATAGCTTTCACGATAACCATAGCGTCTCGTCTGCAAGCGGACGGGGCGTTTTTTACGGCAAAAGGAGACTTTTTGCCTTGTTTCCTGTGGAAGGAGGAGCTTTGACCATGACAAAAGATATGACACAGGGCAGCCCGCTCAAGCTGATCCTCGGCTTTGCGGTGCCGCTGATGCTGGGCAGCTTGTTCCAGCAGTTCTATAACCTTGCCGATACCATCATCGTGGGGCGATTCGTCGGCGTGGAAGCGCTGGCGGCGGTCGGCAGCGTTGGCGGGCTGAACTATCTGGTGCTGGGCTTTGTCAACGGCATCGCATGCGGCTTTTCTATCCCGATCTCGTGGACCTTTGGCGCAAAGGATGACCGCGAGATGCGCCGCTACGTTGCCAACACGGTCTGGCTGTCCATTGCATTTGCCGCCGTGCTGACCATCGTGACCGTGGCACTGACCCGCTCGGTGCTCCTCTGGACGAATACGCCGGAGAACATCATCGATCTGGCAGATGTCTACATCCGCACCATCTTTGCAGGCATCCCGTTCACGCTGCTGTACAACGTCACCAGTGCCATGATGCGTGCACTGGGCGACAGCAAACGCCCGCTGTACTTTCTGCTGGTGGCAAGCGTTCTGAACATCGGGATGGATCTGGCGTGCATCATCCTGTTTGATATGGGGGTGTTCGGCGCGGCGTTTGCGACCGTATTCAGTCAGGCGGTGGCGGGCATCGCAAGCCTGATCTATATCGTCCGCAGCTACAAGGAGCTGCGCTGGAGCAGAGAGGAAGGCCGTCTCAGCCGCACCCACTGCGCAAAACTCTGCGCGATGGGTCTGCCGATGGGCCTACAGTGCAGCATCACTGCCATTGGCAGCGTTGTGCTGCAGGGTGCGGTCAACGGTCTGGGCAGCAGCATCGTGGCGGCGCAGACGGCCGGTTCCAAGGCATCGCAGTTCCTCTCGGTGCCGCTGGAAAGCATCGGCACGGCCATGACCACCTACGCCAGCCAGAATATGGGTGCGCACGACCTCAAGCGTGTGGACCGCGGTGTGGGCACGGCACTGGGCATCGGCTGTGTGTACAGTGTGGCGGCGTTCCTGCTGCTGCGTGTGCTGGACAAGCCCCTGATCGGGCTGTTTCTGGATTCCAGCGAGACGGCGATCATGGCAAACGCGCAGAGCTTTATCTTCTGGAATAGTGTGTTCTATATCCCGCTGGCGGTGCTCATCGTCTACCGCTATACCATTCAGGGGCTGGGGCATTCGGGTCTTGCCATGTTTGCGGGCGTGGCAGAGATGATTGCCCGCGCAATGGTCGGCTTCTGGTTCGTGCCGCTGTGGGGTTACTTTGCGGCCTGCATCGCAAGCCCGGTGGCGTGGATCTTTGCCTGTGCATTCCTGATCCCCGCCTACTTTGCGGTGCGCAGCCGCCTGCAAAAGGAGCTGGAAGCAGAGAAAGCACATCTGGCAGCACAGGGCTGAAAAACAGAGAAACGGAGCAGGTGCATCGGAAGGTGCGCCTGCTTTTTTGCGTGCGTGGATTTACAAATAAGCGCAAAAAAGCTATACTAATATTGTATATGCAATTTTTAGGATACGCACAGGGGAGGTGAGACCGTTGGCGGAGCAGCAGCTGGAACAGATCGAGGGTACGATCGAAGATATCATTTATGAAAACACGGACAACGGCTATACCGTTTTCGAGATCTCCGGCGGGGGTGTCATCACGGTCGTGTGCGGCATCGTAGGGGAGCTGCACGCAGGCGAAAGCGTGGTCTGCCGTGGTCGCTACGAAAACCATGCGACCTACGGGCGGCAGTTCCACGCGCAGGAATGCGAGACTGATATGCCCAAGGATCTGGAGGCGGTCTATGCGTTTCTGGCAAGCCGGTCGCTGCCGTACATTGGGGCACGCACCGCGGATAAGATCATCGACAAGTTCGGCGCAGAATCGCTGGAGGTCATCGCCAATGATCCCGCCCGCCTGACCCAGATCCCCGGCATCACACCGGAAAAGGCGGACCGCATCCAGCAGGAGTTCAAGCGGATGTTCGGCATGCGGGAGCTGATCGCCTATCTGGCGCAGTTCGAGATCAGCCCCCGCCGTGCAATGGAGGTGTTCCGGAGCTTTGGCGTAGGTGCGATGCAGGCGATCGCGCAGAACCCGTATCTGCTCTGCGGTGAGCCGCTGCAGTTGGACTTCCGCCACGCGGACAGCATTGCGCAGTATTATAATATGGAAGGGGACTGTACCCAGCGGCTGGAAGCGGCACTGCTGCGAACCCTGCGCCACAACGCAAATAACGGTCATACCTGCCTGCCCCGCAAACAGCTGCTGGAAACGGCGTCCAAGTTCATCCACCAGCCGGAGGAAAAGCTGGCAGAGGTGCTGGATCGCAGCCTTGCCGCAGAGGATCTATGTGTGCGCACCTTCCAGCAGACCGACTATATCTACCTGCCGGATCTGCTGGCGGCAGAACAGGACATTGCCGACCGGCTGGCAGTGCTGGCACAGCGCGGCAAGCAGACCGTCCACGGGCTGGACAAGAATCTTCAGGTGCTGGAGCTGACGCAGGGGTTTGCCTATGCACCGCTGCAAAGGGAAGCCATCCGCAAGGCGATGACCGAAAACTGCCTTGTGCTGACCGGCGGCCCCGGCACCGGCAAGACCACGACGGTCAACGCCATTTTGCAGCTTTTGGAAAATCAGGCAGAACGGGTAGCATTGTGCGCCCCCACCGGGCGTGCAGCCAAGCGCCTGAGCGAGCTGACCGGGCGCAAGGCAAGCACCATCCACCGCTTGCTGGAAGTGGACTATTCCGGCGGTGTCGTCAGCTTTATCCACAACGACAAAAACCTGCTCAAGTGCGACGTGGTCATTCTGGACGAGATGAGTATGGTGGATGTCAAGCTGTTTCAGGCACTGATCGCGGCGCTGCGGTATAGCTGCCGGATCATCATGGTCGGTGATGCGGATCAGCTGCCCAGCGTAGGGCCGGGCAACATTCTGGGCGAGATCATTCGCTCCGAGCGAGTGCCGACCGTCTGCCTGAACGAGATCTTCCGGCAGGCAGAACGCAGCCTGATCGTGGAGAATGCACATCATATCATCTCCAATGAACCGCTGCAAAAGGGCGGCAAGACGGACGATTTCTTCTTTTTAGAGTCGGATGGCGAGGCGTGTCAGAAGCTCGTGTGCGAGCTGGTCACGACCCGGCTGCCCCGCAGCTACGGCTTTGACCCCATCCGGGATATCCAGGTGCTCTGCCCGACAAAGCTCGGACCCACCGGCACGCAGGCGCTCAATGTGGAATTGCAGAACCTGCTCAACCCGGAGCAGAAGGGCAAACCCCAGCTCCAGAGCGCGGCGCGGGTGTTCCGTGTAGGCGACAAGGTGATGCAGGTGCGCAACAACTACGAGATCGTCTGGCAGCGCATCGGCGGGGAGCAGGGCGTGGGTGCTTACAACGGTGATATCGGCATCGTGGAGTCTATCAATGTCCGCGACCGCTCGATGGTGGTGCGGATGGACGACCGGCGGCTGGTCTACCCGGCAGAGAACCTGAGCGAGCTGGAGATCGCCTACGCCATCACGGTGCACAAAAGCCAGGGCAGCGAGTTCCCGGCGGTGATCCTGCCGGTGGCACAGGTGCCGCCGCGCCTTTGCTACCGCAACCTGTTCTATACCGGCGTGACCCGCGCGCGCAAATTGTGCATCGTGACCGGGCGGCGCGGTGTGGTGAACAGCATGATGTCCAATGTGCGGCAGAATATGCGGTACAGCAGCCTTGCAAAGCTGCTGCAAGAGCAGATCCCGCCCGCGCAGCAGCAACTCGAAGAGGAAAATTGACCTGAAGGAAAACGCGGAAAGCGAGTTTAACGCTTGCTCGCCCTCTCAGTCAAACTCTTGCGAGTTTGCCAGCTCTCCCGAAGGGAGAGTCAAGAGATGTGAGCCGCCAAGGACTTGCCTCTCTCTTTGGGAGAGGTGGATCGCTGCGAAGCGGCAAGATGGAGAGGGCGAACCTACCTTCAAAATGATAAAATCACCCCCTTACGGAAAGATCTCTTGTATACTTTTGGGTCAAATTATGTTATACTACAAGCTGGTTTTTGATTTTTGCTCCGTTGGAGCTGAACGATAGAGGAACGAGAGAAAGGAAACGAGACTTATGGCACAGAACGATATCGGTATCGATCTTGGTACGACTACCATCATCATTGCACAGGAGGGCAAGGGCGTTGTGCTCAACCAGCCCAGCGTTGTGGCAATGGATACCCGCAAAAACTCGGTGCTGGAGGCAGGCGACAAGGCTCTGGCAATGGTGGGGCGTACCCCGAACTATATTTCTGCGATCTTCCCGCTGAAGGACGGCGTCATCAGCGACCACACCATGACCCGCGAGCTGATCGGACGCTTTGTCAAGAAGGTGTACAGCTCCCACATGGTCAAGCCCCGCGTGGCGGTCTGTGTCCCGGCGGCGATCACCGGCATCGAGAGCGATGCTGTGGTGGAAGCAGTCGTGGCGGCGGGTGCGCGTCAGGTCTATCTGATCGATGAGCCGATCGCGGCAGCGCTCGGTTCCGGCATCGACATCACTCAGCCGGACGGGCGGATGATCATTGACATCGGCGGCGGCACTACCGACATCGCCGTGCTGAGCCTTGGCGGCAAGGTCAAGGCGACCAGCGTTCGTGTGGCGGGCAACCACTACGACGACGAGATCCTCAAGCACGTCCGCGCCAAGTACAGCATCGCCATTGGTCAGCGCACCGCAGAGGAGCTGAAGAAGAACGTTGCCTGCTGCCCGCAGAAGGCGGATTTCAACGAGACGATGGAGATCAAGGGGCGCAGCCTGCTCACTGGTCTGCCGGTGCGTGTCAACGTGTCCACCAGTGATCTGTACGAGCCGGTCATGATGCTCAGTGAGCAGATCGGCGCGGCAGCCCATCAGGTGCTGGAAAAGACCCCCCCGGAGCTGGCAGGCGATATCTACCGCAACGGCGTGGTGCTGACCGGCGGCGGCGCACTGCTGCATGGTCTGACCGACTATCTGGCACAGGAGCTGAAGGTGGAAGTGACCGTTTCGCCCGATCCCATCCACTGCGTGGCACTGGGTACTGCGATGAGCCTTGGCATCAATGACAAGCTCGAGACCGGCTTTATGGACGCAACACCGCGCATTGGCCGCCGCTAAGGGCAGAGGTGCCAAAGTTTCGTCTCAAAAAGCGGCAGAAATTTGTCAAAAATTTGTTGAAATAATTGAGAGAATCTGTTACAATAAACGCAAATCGTTTTTTGCGGCGGGCGATCCTGCCTGCCGCAATTTTATTGAAACAGGAGGAACACCATGGATTTAGGTTTTGATCTGGTCGTTACCCTGACTGGTATTACACTGGTCTTTGCGATCCTTGTCCTGCTGATGGCGATCATCATGCTGGAAGGCAAGATCTTCGACTCACTGGCAGCTAAGAAGAACGCTGCCAAGGAAGCGCCCAAGGCTCCGCAGGCTCCCGCTGCCCCTGTGCAGAAGGCTTCCGCCGCTGCACCGCAGGTAGAGGAGGGCATCCCCGGGGATGTCATCGCTGCGATCATGGCAGCGATCCACGCAATGGGCAACGGCAAGTACACCCTCAAGGCAGTACGCCGTGCCAAGAATGGCTGGGGCAAGGCCGGTGTCAACGACACCACCGCCCCGTTTTAACACAGGAGGAAGAACATGACACAGTTTATTGATACTCTGGTCGGTATTTTCCAAAGTTCCGGCTTTGCACAGTTCGGGGAGCCGGGCGGCTACCTGTACGCCATCATGATCTGCGTGGGCTGCTTTTTGCTGTACCTTGCGATCGTCAAGGAGTTCGAGCCGCTGATCCTGCTGCCGATGGCATTCGGCATGATCCTGGCAAACCTGCCCGGCAGCAACATCATTCACATGCAGTACTTTGTTGCTGACGGTCTGCAGCACCCCATGTGGACCGAGATCCTCAACAACGGCGGTCTGGCAGATATGCTCTATCTGGGCGTTAAGCTGGGCATCTACCCGCCGCTGATCTTCCTGGGCATCGGCACCATGACCGACTTTGCTCCGCTGATCTCCAACCCCAAGAGCCTGCTGCTGGGCGCTGCTGCTCAGTTCGGTATCTTTGGTACTTACATGGGCGCTCGCCTGTTGACTGCGACCGGTCTGGTCGATTTTACCCAGGCACAGTCCGCTGCCATCGCCATCATCGGCGGTGCAGACGGCCCGACCGCAATTTTCGTTACCTCTCGTCTGGCTCCTGAGCTGCTGGGCAGCATCGCAGTTGCTGCGTACAGCTACATGGCTCTGGTGCCGGTCATCCAGCCGCCCATCATGAAGGCTCTGACCACCTCCAAGGAGCGCAGCGTCGTCATGAAGCAGCTGCGCACCGTCTCCAAGACCGAGAAGATCATTTTCCCCGTCATGGTCACCATCGTGGTTTCCCTGATCGTTCCGGATGCCGCGGTTCTGGTCGGCATGCTGATGCTGGGCAACCTGATGAAGGAATGCGGCGTGGTCGATCGTATCCAGAAGACTGCCGGCAATGAGCTGATGAACATCATCACCATCTTCCTGGCACTGTCTGTCGGCTGCACCACCAGTGCAAACACCTTCCTGAACACTCGTACCCTGTTCATCATCGTGCTGGGTCTGATCGCATTCTCCTTCGGTACTGCCGCCGGTGTCCTGTGTGGTAAGGTCATGTACATTCTGACCGGTGGTCAGGTCAACCCGCTGATCGGTTCTGCAGGCGTTTCCGCTGTTCCGATGGCAGCGCGCGTTTCTCAGAAGGTCGGTCAGAAGGAAAACCCCCAGAACTTCCTGCTGATGCACGCTATGGGTCCCAACGTTGCTGGCGTTATCGGTTCCGCTGTTGCAGCCGGTATCCTGATCAACATCTTTGGCTGATCCCGTTTCTGACTGAAATTTCCGCCCGTTCTGTTGGCATTCCTGCCGCAGAACGGGCGGTTTTTTGTGTGCAGATTTGTTCTCTCAGTCGAGTCACTTCGTTCCTCGTCAGATTTCCCGAAGGGAGAGCCAAGAAGTACGAATCGGAAACCTCTTGCCTCTCACCTTGGGAGAGGTGGATGCGACCATTGGGAGCAGACGGAGAGGGCGAGGATGCTAAGAGCTTCCTGTTTAGGATGGAAATATTCTGCTTATTTGAGCAGGGGCGATCTCGGTGTTTTTTGTGTACAAAGGCTGTGCAATCCGGCTGGGATATGGTATAATGTACGTTGATAATAAAAAGGATAGGTGAAACGATGGCAATGGATCTCAGGCAGGAATTTTGCGCATTGCGCGATACCTATATTGAAAAGCAGTTCGGCAGGCTGAACGAGATGCAGCGCAAGGCGGTGTTTACCACCGACGGTCCGCTGCTGATCCTGGCGGGCGCGGGCAGCGGAAAGACTACTGTGCTGGTCAACCGCATTGCAAACCTCATCCGCTTTGGCTCTGCCCATGGTTCAAAATTTGTCCCGCGCGAGGTGACGGAGGAGGATGTGAAGGCGCTGCGAACCGCGATCATGACCGGAACGGACGCCCCCAGTTGGCTGGACGGGATGCTGCGCCAGAATGCGGTGCGCAGCTGGAACGTGATGGCGATCACCTTTACCAATAAGGCGGCAGGGGAGCTGAAGGAACGTCTGCGCCGGATGCTGGGCGGCGAAGAAGGGGACGAGGTGTTCGCTTCTACCTTCCACTCGGCGTGTGTGCGCATCCTGCGCCGCTGGGCAGAAGAGATCGGCTACCCGCGCAGCTTTACCATCTATGATACCGATGATGTGCAGCGCGTGATGAAAACGGTCTACAAAGAGCTGAGCGTGGACGATAAGTTTTTGCCCATCAAGAGCGCCATCAACCAGATGAGCCGCTGGAAGGACCAGCTCGTCAGCCCGGAGGAGGCACTGCGCTCCCCGGTAAAGGATACGAAAGGCGCACTGACTGCAAAGATCTATGCGGCGTATGAGAAAAAACTGAAGGACGCAGGAGCGTTTGATTTTGACGACCTGATCTACCAGACCGTTGTACTGCTGGCAGAGCACCCGGAGGTGCGGGAGTTCTACCAGAACAAGTACCGCTACCTGCTGGTGGACGAGTATCAGGACACCAGCGTGGCGCAGTTCCGTCTGGTCAGCCTGCTCACCGGGCCGGAAAAGAATATCTGCGTCGTTGGCGACGATGACCAGAGCATCTATCGCTTCCGCGGTGCGACCATTGAGAACATCCTGAACTTTGAGCGCATCTACCCCGGCACCAAGACCATCCGTCTGGAGCAGAACTACCGTTCCACCTCCAATATCCTGAACGCCGCCAACTGCGTCATCCAGCACAACACCGAGCGCAAGGGCAAGACCCTCTGGACAGACAACGGCGAGGGCAACAAGGTGCAGGTGTACACGGCAGAGGACGAGCGGGACGAGGCGAGCCACATCGCGGATATCATTGGTCAGCATCTGCGCAATGGCGGGCATCTTTCCGACCATGCGGTGCTCTACCGGATGAACGCTCAGTCTGCCCCGGTGGAAAGCTATTTCACCCGCGCGGGCATCCCGCACAAGATCGTGGGCGGGCAGCGCTTCAACGACCGTAAGGAAGTCAAGGATATCCATTCCTATATGTCCATCCTCGCAAACCCGCGGGATGATGTGCGCCTGCGCCGCATCATCAACGAGCCTGCGCGTAAGATCGGCAACACGACCATCGACCTGATCGCGGATCTCGCCGCGCAGGAAGGGGTCGGCATGCTGGAGATCATCAGCCATGCCGACCAGTACGCGCGGCTTTCCCGCGCGGTGATGCCGCTGCTCAAGTTCTGGCAGATCTATCAGCGCTTGCAGGACTCGCTGGAGACTCGCACGCTGGACGAGTTTGCCTCCGATGTCATCGAGCTGACCGGTTACAAGGCGATGCTGGAACAGGATGCAGCAAAGGGGCACGAAGATGCCGCCGACCGCATCCAGAACCTGGGTCAGCTGGTCAACAACGTCAAGAACTACTGCAACGAGCACGGCGAGGAAGCCAGTCTGGAAGGTTATCTGGAAGATATCGCCCTCATCAGTGATATCGACAATTACAACGAAAGCTCGGATCAGGTCGTGATGATGACCATCCACTCTGCAAAAGGTCTTGAATTCCCGTATGTGTTCCTGATCGGCATGGAGGAGGGCGTTTTCCCCAGCGAGATGAGCAAGTATTCCGAGGCGGATCTGGAAGAGGAGCGCCGCCTTGCCTATGTCGGCATTACCCGCGCCAAGGAGGAGCTGTTCATTTCCAACAGCGTTTCCCGGATGCTGTACGGGCGCACCCAGCGCAACGAGCCGAGCCGCTTTTTGCGGGAGATCGAGCCGGAATACATCGAGGAGACCCGCAGCCCTGTGCTCGAACAGCGTGCCCGGATGGGCGGCTGGGGCAGCTCTTACAGCGATACCGTGCCCGGCGGCGCGTCCGGTTACTCCGGCGCATCCGGCTGGGGGCGCAGCAGCTATGGCTCCGGGTACAGCAGCCGCAGCAGCGGTTATCTGAACCGGGAGTACAACGCTTCCGAGAGCCGAGGCTTTGGCAGTGCATATTCAAACCGTTCCGGTGCACAGAGCGGTTCTGGGTCTTCCAGCCGCCCGGCGGGGAGCGGGTTCGGTTCTGCTTATGCGCGGCCTGCCGCGCAGAAGCCCGCCGCGCCGGTCAGTTTCCCCGGTTCGGGCGCAGCTGCAAGACCGGCAGCGTCCGGCACCAAACGCTATGAGCCGGGCGATGTGGTCGATCACAAGGTGTTCGGGCGCGGCAAAGTTGTTGCCGTCAAGCCCGCCGCCGGAGACCAGATCGTGGAGATCAACTTTGAAAAAGTCGGCATCAAAAAGACGATGGCGAACTTTGCACCCCTGACAAAAGTGGAGATGGAGGAAGAATGATATGATGACAGTCCGACTGATCGCCCATACGCCCGACCCGGAAAAGGTCGTGGCAGCGGCAGCAAAGCTGTGCTATTCCGATGCGCACATTACCGATCTGCTGGATGGTCTGGACGAAGAAAAGACCGCCCGCTTTCTGACCATGCTGAGCGATGTGGGACACGCAAGCCCCATCGAGCACGCCAGCTTCACCTTTGGCATCGAGGGGGTCAGCCGCACACTGCTGGCGCAGATCACCCGCCACCGCATCGCATCCTTCAGCGTACAGAGCCAGCGCTATGTCCGTCTGGATGATTTCCGCTATGTTCTGCCGCCGGAGATCGAAGCCATCCCGGAGGCGAAGGAAGCCTTTATCGAGAGCATGAACGAGGATGCCCGCCGCTATCTGGATCTGGTGCAGAAGCTGGAAGAAGGGCACACCGCCCGCCTGATGGCAGAAGGCATGCCGGAAAAGCAGGCGCGCGCCAAGGCATCCAAGCAGGCAAACGAGGACGCACGCTTTGTGCTGCCCAACGCCTGCGAGACCAAAATGGTCATGACCATCAACGCCCGCAGCCTGCAGAACTTCTTCCATCTGCGCTGCTGCAGCCGCGCCCAGTGGGAGATCCGGGAGCTGGCAGAGCAGATGTTCCGTCTGGTCTACCCGGTAGCGCCGCACCTGTTTGCCAAGGCTGGCCCGGCATGTGTGTCCGGTGCCTGCCCGGAGGGCAAGATGTGCTGCGGAAAAACAGCCGAGGTACGCGCAAAATATGCGGCGATCAAGGAAGGTGCGCAGAAATGAGCAAGGGCAGGCTGATCGTCATGGAAGGGCTGGACGGCAGCGGCAAGGCGACACAGACAAAGCTGCTGGCGGAACAGCTGCGTGCGGCGGGCTATAACGTGCAGCAGGTCACCTTCCCGGATTATGCAAGCGATTCCAGCGCATTGGTCAGGATGTATCTGGCAGGGCAGTTCGGGCACAAGCCGGATGATGTCAATGCCTATGCGGCATCCAGCTTTTACGCGGTGGATCGCTACGCCAGCTATAAAATGAACTGGGGCAGCTTTTATGAGGAGGGCGGCGTGATCATTGCGGATCGCTACACCACCTCGAATGCTGTGCACCAGTGCTCCAAGCTCCCGCCCGAACAGTGGGAGAGCTTTTTGCAGTGGCTGTTCGATTACGAGTTCCGGCTTCTGGGGCTGCCCGCGCCGGACAAGGTCATCTACTTACAGGTGGATCCGGCAGTGAGCCAGCGCCTGATGACCGAGCGCTACCACGGCGATGAGAGCAAAAAGGATGTGCACGAAAAGGATCGTGAGTATCTGGCCCGCAGCCGTCAGGCGGCAGAATACTGTGCGCAGCATCTGGGCTGGGCAACAGTGCACTGCACACAGGGCGACACGATGCGCACCATTGAGGAGATCCACAGCGAGGTACGGGCGCTCGCACAGCAGGTGCTGCCCGATCCGGAGGAGGGAGTCTGAAGATGTATCGTTTGATGCAGCCGTCTGACCGTGCGGCAGTGCTGGAACTGTTCCGGCAGGAGCACGGTGAAACGGAAGAATTTGCAGAAAAGATCCTGGATCAGTTTGCAGGGGAACAGAATGTCTACCTTGCGCAGGAAAATGATGCGGTCGCTGCAGTGGCAATGGCAGTTCCGGTCACCCTGCAGGGGCGCCCAGGCAGTTATCTGTATGGGTTTTGCGGGCAGGAGAGCCTGACCCTTGCCGGGCTGATCGATTACCTGTGTGCGCAGCAGAAGCTGCGCGGGGCGGGTTTTACGGTCGCGGTGCCCTCCTGCCCGGAGCAGGCGGCATTGCTGCGGGACAAGGGCTTTGCAGATGCGTTTGCACTGCGCTGCCTTCCCCGCGCCATCCGCCGGAATATCTGGAGTCAGGCAGAATTTGACTCGGTTACGGCGAAAAAACTCTGTGAACTGCGGGAACAATATTGGAAGGACACCGTACAGATGGCACCGCAGCAGATGATGGTCGCGCTGGGGGATCTGTACTCGCGCGGGGCGACCATCATTTCTAACGGTGAAGGCTACGGCATCTACTTCCGCAAGGAGGACACCCTCTATTTTGCTGAGCTGATGGCGAAGGATGACCGTGCCGCAGAAGTCCTGCTGGAAGCTGCGCGGGAGAAGGAGGTCATCGTGGAAAAGGCGGTGATCACAGTGGGTGCCATGCAGCCGCTGTTCCTCGGTGAGGGCAAACGGCAGGAGTACGGCATGATCCGGTTTGACGGTGAGCCGTTTGATGTCAGTGAAAGCTATCTGCGGCTGGTGCTGGAACGCTGAACCGCGCCGCCGCAGGAAAGGAAGTGCGTATGAGCCATCAAGCATCCCGCCGGAAAAAAGGCGGTGTTTTAAAGTTTTTTTTGGTCCTGATCCTGCTGGCAGCGCTTGCAGCTGCGGCGGCAGTGGTCTGGGCACGCCGGGAGATCCGCGGTGATGACCGCGCCCCCAAAAGCGTGACGGTGAACATTGCCAAGGGCAGCAGTGTGGCATCCATTGCCCAGACGCTCAAGGAAAACGGTGTGATCCGTTCGGCGTACCTGTTCCGCTACTATGTCAAGGACAGTCAGTCGGCTGGACGACTGCAGTATGGTGAGTTCACGCTGGATGCGGGTGCATCTTATTTTAACATCGTGGATGCCCTTTCTCAGTATACTGCAAAGGCAGAGAGCGTGCGGGTGACCATCCCGGAGGGTACGACCGCCATTGCCATTGCGCAGAAGATGGAAGCCGCCGGGCTTTGCACCGCAGAGGAATTTTTGCAGGAAGCGAACACCGGTGATTTCAGCCAGTTCCGCTTCTGGAAGTATCTGCCGGAGGAGGTAGATGCGCCGGATCGCTTCATGAAGTGCGAGGGCTATCTCTTCCCGGAAACATATGAGTTCCTGAAGGAGGATACCGTCCACAACTATGTGGCGACCTTCTATGCGCAGTTCGACGCACAGATCACGGAGGAAATGTATGCAAAACTGGAGCAGCAGGGGATGACCCTGCCGGAGCTGGTCACGCTGGCATCCTTTGTGCAGGAGGAAGCGGGCAACGCGCAGGATGCAAATGTGGCGCAGGTGTTCCGCAACCGTTTGAAGGAAGGCTCGCCCTATCCGCTCTTGCAGAGCAATGCGTCCAGCTATATCCAGAACGATGCTGACAACAATTATCTGTGGAACTGGGTCGCACCGTACTACGGCGGCTGGGATCAGATTCCGGAAAATATCCTTGCGGCGTATGATACCTACGCGTGCAAAGGTCTGCCGGCGGGTGCCATCTCTAACCCCGGTCTTGCTGCCATTCAGGCGGCGCTGGATCCGCAGCCGGACGAGGAAGCAAAGGACGCTTACTTCTTTGTGACCGACCTCAAAGGCACCTATTACTACGCAAAAACGCTTGCCGGGCACAATGCAAACTGCAAGACCGCTGCGGCAGTGAACAAAAGCTTGAACAGCTGATCAAATATGGAAAGGAATGCCCGCCCGGTCATGGGCGGGATAAGGAATCGATTATGCTTCAGATCCCGGAACTTCTCGCCCCGGCGGGCGATCTGGAACGGCTGCGCTATGCGATCAACTATGGCGCAGACGCAGTTTATTGCGGCCTGCCGGAGTTCGGCATGCGCTCTGCCCCGGCAAACTTTACCCCGGAGCAGCTGGCGGAAGGCGTTATCTATGCTCATGCCCGCGGGCGCAAGGTCTATCTGACCATGAACACCCTGCCCACCAATGAGGAAGCTGACCGCCTGCCCGAAGCCATCCGCTCGGCAGCAAAGGCGGGCGTGGATGCCTTTATCGTGGCAGACCTCGGCGTGCTGGATGCCTGCAAGACCTATGCGCCGGAGATCGAGGTGCACCTGTCTACCCAGACCGGCATCACCAACTGGGCGGCGGCGACCGCTGCCTACAAGATGGGTGCAAAGCGTGTGGTGCTTGCCCGCGAGATGACCTTGCAGGACATTGCCATCATCCGCGACAAGACCCCGCCGGAGCTGGAGATCGAGGCGTTTGTGCACGGAGCGATGTGCATGAGCGTGTCCGGGCGGTGCCTGCTGTCCAACTACATGACAGGACGCGACTCCAACCGTGGTCAGTGCGCACAGCCCTGCCGCTGGAAATACTATCTGAGCGAGGAGACCCGCCCCGGTCAGCTTTACGAGATCGGTGAAAACGAGAACGGCAGTTACATCCTCAACGCTAACGATATGTGCACCGCGCCGTTCATCGACCTGATCTGCAAGGCGGGCGTGGACAGCCTGAAGATCGAGGGCAGAGCCAAGACCTTCTACTATGTTGCCAGTGTGACCGCGGCTTACCGCAAGGCGCTGGACGCATACCTTGCAGACCCGCTCAACGACAACTTCGAGCTGCCGGCGCAGGTCTATGAGGAACTGACCCGCACCAGCCACCGCCACTATTCGCCGGGCTTCTATTTTGGCAAGGAGCAGGCAAAGCAGGCGACCGACAGCGCGACCTACATCCGCGAATGGGAGTTTGTCGGCACGGTGGACAGCTGGGAGAACGGCATTGCGCACTGCCAGCAGCGCGGCAAATGGAGCATCGGTGACACCGTCGAGGCGCTCTGCCCGGATGGACGCAGCATCCTGCTGGCACCGGAGTGGATCGAGAACGAAGCCGGGGAGCGTGTGGAGTCCACCCCGCATGCGATGGAAAAGTACACCATCCCCACCCCGGAGCTGCCGCCCATGAGCCTGCTGCGCCGCAAGACGGTATGACCTGAGATAAAATACTTCTTCAAAGACCTTTCCGGTTATTGCCGGAAGGGTCTTTTTGATGTGCTGAATCAAAAAATGGGGCAGAGAGCTAAATGCAGCTTGACAGATGGGCACTTTAAGAGTTTACTATAAAGAAGTGAAACGCCGTTTTTGCGGCGTGTGGGGAAGGGTGGAACAAGATCATGGAAAAGAACCTGACGAGTGGAAGTGTGCTGAAAAATATTCTGTATTTTTCGCTGCCGTATCTGCTTTCTTACTTTTTGCAGACCCTTTACGGCATGGCGGATCTGTTCATCATTGGTCAATTCGAGGGAACAGCCAGTACAACAGCGGTATCCATCGGCAGTCAGGTGATGCACATGATCACCGTGATGATCGTAGGGCTTGCGATGGGCGCAACGGTGACCATCGGTCGTGCTGTCGGCGCGGGAGACCGCTCCCGCACGGCGAAATACATTGGCAATACGGTCACCCTCTTTCTGAGCGGGTCGGTTCTGCTTGCCGCCGCGCTGGTAGGGCTGGCTGCTCCTATCGTCCGCCTTGTATCCACACCGGAGCAGGCAGTCGCGGGAACAAAAGCGTATCTGATCATCTGTTTTCTGGGCATTCCGTGCATCACGGCGTACAACATCATTGCCTCGATCTTCCGCGGCATGGGCGATTCCAAAAGCCCGATGTACTTTATTGCAGTTGCGTGCGGGAGCAATATCCTTCTGGATCTGCTCTTTATGGGTGTGTTCCATCTGGGGCCTGCGGGTGCGGCGCTGGGCACGACCCTTTCACAGGCGATCAGTGTTGTGTTCTCGCTGACGGCGATCCTCCGCAGTAAAAACAGCGGGATCCGGCTGAAAAAGCAGGATCTGAAGCCGCAGCGCGAGATCCTTGGCGAGATGCTTTCCATCGGTGTGCCGGTGGCTTTGCAGGACGGTTTTATTCAGGTGTCCTTCATGCTCATCACGGTCATTGCCAACCAGCGCGGTCTGACCGATGCCGCCGCCGTGGGCATTGTGGAAAAGATCATCAGCTTTCTGTTTCTGGTGCCCAGCTCGATGCTCTCCACCGTGTCTGCGCTGGGGGCACAGAACATCGGCGCGGGCAAGCACCGCCGTGCGGCGCAGACACTGCGCTATGCTGTGTGCATTGCCGCCGGGTTTGGTTTGGTGATCAGCGTGCTGGTACAGTTCGTTGCACAGCCGGTCGTGGCGCTCTTTACCGCAGACACCGCAGTGGCGGTGGCAGGGGGGGCGTATCTGCGGGGCTATGTGCTGGATTGCTTTTTTGCGGGCATCCACTTCAGCTTCAGCGGGTATTTCTGCGCGTATGGGAAGTCCGGCATCTCCTTTTTGCACAACATCATCGCCATCACTCTGATGCGCGTGCCGGGCGTTTACTGGATGTCCAGGCTGTTCCCGCACAACCTCCTGCCGATGGGACTTGCCACAGCAACGGGGTCGCTGGTGTCGGTCATTGTCTGTGTGGTCGCGTTCGTCTGGCTGCGGCGCGAGGGTACCATCCCGGCAGAGGATGCGGTGCCGCAATAAGAAGGAGCTTTAAAGGCGCGGCTGGTCGTCAAAACAGCTGCGCCTTTTCTGATGGTGTGCCGTGGTTGTGATCGACCTCACAAAAAGAACTTGTTACCGCGGATTCTACCATGAGTCGGTTGCTAGGTGGGGTGTGGTTTGCTACAATGGAGCCACAACGATCCACGACAGGAGGGTACAAGGATGTATGAACTGAACAAACAGGCATTCGGCGCGTTTCTGGCACAGCTCCGGCGGGAGAAGGGGTACACCCAAAAGGATCTGGCAGAAAAGCTCTACGTTTCCGACAAAGCGGTGTCCAAGTGGGAGCGCGGGCTGAGCGTGCCGGACGTAGCACTTCTGGTGCCGCTGGCAGAGTATCTGGGCGTAACAGTGACCGAGCTGCTGGAAGGTCGCAGACTGGACAGCGCCGCCCTTGCGCCGAGCGAGGTAGAGCATATCGTGCAAAAAGCGATCGCCTACCCGGAAGAGCGGGGAGGTGCCGCCCAGCGCATCCACCTCCGGGTGCAGAAATATGGGATGCCGTTTGTACTGTGCGCGGTGATTGGGCTGGTGACCAGCGTTCTGGGCTGGAAGCTGGGGGCATTTGCGCCAGAGGGTATCCTGACGTGCTGGCTCGTGTTTGAGCTGATGGGGCTCCTGTTTGGAATCTATGCGATGTTTCTGGTCGAGGAACAGCTGCCGCGTTACTACGATGAGAACCGCATCAACACCATTTCGCAGTATGGATTCCGCATCAGCATTCCGGGGGTCTACTTCAACAATCGCAACTGGGGTCGGGTGCTGCAGGTGACCCGCATCTGGTCAGCGGGCGTGATGACTGCAACGCCGGGGCTGTGCATACTGGTGTCGTGGCTCAGTGTACAGCTTGGCGCAGGCTGGCTCTGGCAGATCCTGATGGTGGGGTTTCTTGCGTCCATGTTCCTGCCGATCGTTTATACGGCGCGAAAATATGAATCTGGATCCAGCCCGGAAGAATGAGCCGGGCAGTAAGGCTGCTGCGTTTTGTGGCAGCCTTTTTTGTTGCCAAAACCACCGGATGGCGCTACAATAGAGCCACTGAGAAAGAAGGATGTGGAACTTTATGCGTGATACACAGATCGACCTGTGCGGCAGGGTGGATTTCTGCCGCGAGGTGCCCTTGCTGGAACGGGATGCCGGTTTTTCGTTTGCCTGTGCGGGCTGCGGGAACTGCTGCCGCGGGCGGGAGGATATCGTGCTGTCCGGCTTTGACCTGTGGCGGATCGCCGCACGGCTGCGCCTGCCGCCCCAGACGGTGGCGCGGGGCTTTTGCCGGGGGTATATCGGCACGGTGAGCCGCCTGCCTGTGCTGAGGCTCGCCCCTGTGCGGGAAAACCGCAGCAACTGTCCCTTTTTGACTGGGGATCACTGCGCCATCCATGATGCGGAGCCGCTGGTCTGCGCACTGTATCCGCTGGCACAGGAGATCAGCCGGGAAGGGGAGGTCTCGTATTTCTTACAGCCGACTGGCTGCGGCGGCACTGTCTTTGAGGCAAAGGTCGAAGACTACCTGCGGCGGTACGATGTGCCTGCACGGGAGGCGGTCGATGTGCGCTGGGCGCAGAGCTGCATGATGCTGGAGGACAGGGTGGAAGCGCTGGAAGGAGAGCTGGAGCCGGTTCTGGTGCGCCGGATGCAGCAAAAACTGTGGCAGGCGCTGTACTATCGCTACGACTATGAAAAAGACTTTCTGCCGCAGTTTGAGGCGAATCTCAGCTGGCTGGAAGCGGAATTTGAAAAAATGTTGATGTATCAGAAAAAGAGAAAAGAATCATCAAAATAATTGATAGATAACTCCGACTTTATCGATTATTCGGGCGGTTTTCTTGAAAAAACAGATTGTTTTGACGAGTGAAGTGTGCTATACTTCAGACACCTGAAGCGGCAAAGAAAATGAGCTTCCGGTAAGGGTTATAAAAGATCCAAACGCGGTGACTGTGCGCCGCAAACAATACAAAAAGAGGGAGAAATCATTATGCGTAAGATCACTCGTCGTTCGTTCCTTTCCGCTGCGGCTGTCTGTGGTGCCGCGGCTGCACTGACCGCTTGTGGCGGTTCCGCTTCCACGCCAGCTTCCGCCTCTGCTTCGGCAGCCGCTAGCGGAGAAAAAACGTATAAGGTCGGCATCTGCCAGCTGGTGCAGCACGCAGCGCTGGACGCAGCAACGCAGGGTTTTCAGGACGCTCTGACCGAAGAGCTGGGCGACAAGGTCAGCTTTGATTTCCAGAATGCACAGGGCGATCCCGCGACCTGCGCCACCATCACGAACGGTTTCGTTTCGGCCGGTGTGGATCTGATCATGGCAAATGCAACGCCCGCATTGCAGGCAGCGCAGGCTGCCACCAACACCATCCCGGTGCTGGGCACCTCGGTCACCGAGTACGGCGTGGCGCTGGGTCTGGAAGGCTTCTCCGGCACGGTCGGCGGCAACATCTCCGGCACATCGGATCTTGCCCCGCTGGATCAGCAGGCAGATATGATCGCAGAGTGGATGCCGGATGCAAAAACAGTCGGTCTGCTGTACTGCTCCGCAGAGGCGAACAGCCAGTATCAGGTCGACGAGGTGCAGAAGTTCCTTGAAGCAAAGGGCATCGCGGTCACCCAGTACGCATTCTCGGACTCCAACGATCTGTCCTCGGTCTGCCAGAGAGCTGCCGATGAGAACGATGCACTGTATGTCCCCACCGATAACACGGTCGCAGCCAACACCGGCATCGTGGACGGCATCTGCCGCCCGGCCAAGAAGCCTGTATTCGCGGGCGAAGAGGGCATCTGCTCTGGCTGCGGTGTGGCGACCCTCTCCATCAGCTACTACGATCTGGGGCACACCACCGGCGAGATGGCAGCCAAGATCCTCAAGGGCGAAGCGGATATCTCCACCATGCCCATCGAATACACCGATGTGACCAAGAAGTACAACAAGACCATCTGCGACGATCTGGGGCTGACTGTTCCCGCAGATTACGCAGCGATCGAGGGCTGAGAACCTTTGAACTCTGAACAATAAAATAAGCGGAGAAGAGTGAGTTTTTCATTCTTCTCCGCTTTCGTATCAAGAAAAAAGTGTAACATCTAGGAGGAAACGATTGTGGAATTGTTAGCAAGACTTGCAAACCTGCCGGGAGCCTTGCCGGGAGCCTGTGCACAGGGATTGATCTGGGGCATCATGGCGATCGGCGTATACCTGACCTACCGCATTCTGGATGTGTCGGATCTGACCGTGGACGGTTCTTTTGGCACCGGCGGCGCGGTCTGCGTGATGTGCCTGCTGTCCGGGCAGAACGTCTGGGTGGCAATGCTGATGGCACTGCTGGCAGGTCTGGCAACGGGTCTTGTCACCGGTCTGCTGCATACCTTTATGGGCATCCCGGCGATCCTTTCCGGTATTTTGACCCAGCTCGCGCTCTACTCCATCAACCTGAAGATCATGGGCAGGGCGAACCAGTCCATCAATGTGGATAAGTACGATCTGCTCATCTCGCTGCGCTGGGTCAAAGACGCTGCCCTGCACAACCCCATCATCATGGTTCTGATCGTCACGGCAGTTCTGATCGGTGTGCTGTACTGGTTCTTTGGCACCGAGCTGGGCTGCTCCATCCGTGCGACCGGCTCCAACCCTGCCATGTCCCGTGCACAGGGCATCAATACCACCTTTAACACGGTGCTGGGTCTTGCGGTTTCCAATGGTCTGGTCGCATTGTCCGGTGCGCTGCTCAGCCAGTATCAGGGCTTTGCAGATGTCAGCATGGGCCGCGGTGCCATCGTCATCGGTCTGGCGGCTGTCATCATCGGCGAGGCGGTGTTCAGCCGCATCTTCCACAATTTTGCGCTCAAGCTGATGTCGGTATCCATCGGCGCGATCATCTACTATGTCGTCATCCAGCTCGTGCTGACCCTCGGCTTTGACGCAAACCTGCTCAAGCTGTTGAGCGCGTTCGTGGTCGCCATCTTCCTTGCAGTTCCGTACTGGAAGAGCAAGTATTTCTCGAAACCGGTCAAGAAGGCAAAAAAGGAGGATGCGACCCATGCTTGAGATCCAGAATGTTTCCAAGACCTTCAATGCGGGCACAGTCAATGAAAAAACGGCACTGAATGGTCTGAACTTAAAGCTCAATGAGGGCGATTTTGTCACGGTCATCGGCGGCAACGGCGCAGGCAAGTCCACCATGCTGAACGCAGTGGCGGGTGTCTGGCCCATCGACGAGGGCAAGATCCTGATCGACGGTGTGGATGTGACCCGTTTGGGCGAGCACCAGCGTGCGGCGTACATCGGGCGTGTGTTCCAGGACCCGATGACCGGCACGGCTGCGACCATGCAGATCGAAGAAAACCTTGCGCTGGCGGCACGCCGCGGCAAGCGCCGCACCTTAAAAATCGGCATCACCAAGGCAGAGCGGGAACAGTACCGCGAGCTGCTCAAGACGCTGGATCTGGGGCTGGAGGATCGGCTGACTGCCCGCGTGGGTCTGCTGTCTGGCGGTCAGCGTCAGGCACTGACCTTGCTGATGGCAACGATGAACAAGCCAAAGCTCCTGCTGCTGGACGAGCACACGGCGGCACTGGATCCTAAGACCGCGCTCAAAGTGCTGACCCTCTCGGCAAAGATCGTGGAGGAAAACCACCTCACCACTATGATGATCACCCATAACATGAAGGATGCCATCAAATATGGCAACCGTCTCATCATGATGCACGAGGGACACATCATCTACGATGTTTCCGGTGAAGAAAAGAAGAATCTGCAGGTGTCGGATCTGCTGGCAAAGTTCCAGATCGCCAGCGGCGGCGAGTTTGCAAACGACCGCATGATGCTCTCTTAAAGAATAGGAATACAGCGGCTGCTGGGTGCGATGGCTCCGGCGGCCGCCTTTTTGTTGTGCTTGCAGGCATTGCCGAAATGTGTTACACTAAGAAAAAACTGGAATAAGGAGAATGGTTTCTATGCTGCCACTGTTTCAGCGTGCGATCTCGGCGGTGCTGTGTCTGTCGCTTTTTGGAAGCTGGCTGCCGAGCCAGACGTCGGTGCAAGCGCCGGATCCGATCGAGCAAAAAATCGAGAGCATGACCCTGCGCGAGGAGGTCGGGCAGCTGTTTATGGTGCGCCCGCAGACGCTGGATGCTGCTCATGTGCAAAGCCGTACGGCTGTGACCGGGCAGGGGAAAGAATTCCTTGCGCAGTACCCGGTGGGCGGTGTGATCCTGTTCAAGGAGAATATCTCTGCCCCTGACCAGCTGGAGCGCCTTTTGACCGGGCTGCAACAGGCATCGGAACTCCCGCTGCTGGTTGCGGTGGACGAGGAAGGCGGCACGGTGACCCGTGTGGCTTCCAATCCGGGCTTTGGAGTGGTAAAATATCCGAGCGCTGCGGTCGTGGCGGCTTCCGGTGATCCGGAGGATGTCCGTGCGATGAGCAGGAATATTGGCGGCTATTTGAAGCGATACGGCTTCACGCTGGACTTTGCGCCGGTGGCGGATGTCAATACGAACCCAAAGAACCCCGTCATTGGCAAGAGGGCGTTTTCTTCTGATCCGCAGACGGCGGCAGAAATGGTCGCCGCGGCGGTGGAGGGCTTTCAGCAAGCGGGGATGCTTTGTACCTTGAAGCATTTCCCGGGGCATGGTGACACGGCAACGGATTCCCATCTTGGCAGAGCCACGACGATCAAAACATGGGCAGAGCTGCAACAGGCAGAGCTGATCCCCTTCCGGGCGGGCATCGAAGCCGGTGCGGATGTTATCATGGCGGCGCATATCACCACGCCGAACATCACCGGGAACGATGTTCCAGCCTCCCTTTCGTATGAAATGCTGACCGAGCGGCTGCGGGGCGAGCTGGGCTTTACCGGAGTGATCTGCACCGATGCGCTGGAAATGCGGGCCATCACCGATGAGTACACACCGGCACAGGCGGCGGTGATGGCGGTGAGTGCGGGCGCGGATATCCTGCTCATCCCGGCGGATCTGCCCGAAGCGTTTGAGGCAGTGCTTGCCGCTGTTGAGGATGGGACGATCTCGAAACAGCGTCTGGACGAGAGCGTGTACCGTATCCTGACCTTGAAGCAAAAGGCGGGTCTGCTTTGAAAAGGATGGGGAGCAGAAAGGGTTACAAAGCGGAAATATCTTGATAATTTCTTGACAAAATTTGTATCTGCCCGTATACTGAGTACAATTGAATATGTTTCTGAGCTGCAAGACCTAAGGCGAGTGCGATGGATTGCAGCCGAGCTGCATTATAGTGCGGCTCAGAGTGATGCTGGAAACGGCATGGCTTTCCGTGTTTGAGAAGGAAACAGCGCAAGCGATCGGACCCTGAAAATGGGCCTGATTTGTGTTACATTTGAGCTGTCTTGTTTTCAAGGCAGCTTTTCTTTTTTGTCAAAAGAGGAAGAAAGATGATCTATTACACGGCGGACCCCCATTTTGGCTACCCGGAAGTGCTCACAAAGACCGGGCGGCCGTTTCAGACCGTGGAGGAAATGGATAAAACGCTGATCGACAACTGGAACAGGGTAGTCACGCCGGAAGATACCGTCTATCTTCTGGGGGACATTGGCGGGCACGATGCGCCGTTCCCTGCACAGCAGCTTGCACAGCTGCAAGGGCACAAGCATCTGATCCGCGGCAACCATGATACCGGTCTGGAACAGCCGGAACGCCTGTTTGATTATTTTGAATCGGTCACAGACCTGTGGGAGACGGAGGACGGCGATGTGCATGTCATCCTGTGCCATTACCCGTTTGTCCATGTGCGCGGCGGCTATATGATCCACGGGCATTTTCACGATGCGCAAAAGGAAGGCTACGATATTCTGCGCCAGCTTCCAAGGGTGTTGAACGCCGGGGTGGATGTCAATGGCTTTTGCCCGGTCACGCTGCAACAGCTGATCGAAAATAACCGCGCTTTCTATCATGACCCGCACCGGGGTGAGACCTTCTATGGAAAAAAGCGCGGCTGGAAGGCAGCATTCCGCCCGCTGCCTACCCAAAAATAAAAAACGGCTGCCGTTTGCAGGCACCGATGTAGGAGCGTTTTTGCAATGGAAAAGAAAAAGCACCTTCCATATTCTGTTATCATCCTCATCCTGTTCGTGGCACTCATCGGGTGCATCCTTGCCTCGGTCGCACTGGGGCGTTACCCCATTGGGCTGCGGGAGTTGGGCGGCATCCTGCTTTCCCGCGTGATGGAGATCGAACCCTTCTGGCGTCCGGTGCAGGAATCGCTGCTGCTCCAGCACCGTCTGCCGCGCATCCTGCTGGCGTGCATGGTGGGCTGCTGCCTTGCAACGGCGGGTGCAGCGTATCAGGGCGTATTCCAGAACCCGATGGCAGCGCCGGATATTCTGGGGGCATCCTCGGGTGCAGCCTTTGGCGCGGCACTTGCCATTTTGCTGGAAATGGGCAGCAGCATGATCGTGATCATGGCATTCGTGTGCAGCATTGCGACCGTGATGCTGGTCATCTATGTAGGCGGCCGTACCAAAGGCAAAAAGGTCACAGGGCTGGTGTTGGCGGGCATCATGGTCGGCTCCCTGGTCTCTTCCGGAACGTCCTTCATCAAGATGGTGGCAGACCCTTCGGATCAGCTCCCGGCGATCACCTACTGGCTTATGGGCAGCCTGAACGGGACCGGACCGGAGGAAGTTCTGCTGGCAGCGATCCCGATGCTCATCGGGCTTGTGCCGCTGTTCGTGCTGCGCTGGCGCATCAATATCCTGACCCTTGGCGATGACGAGGCGCAGACGATGGGCGTGAACGCAAAGCGGCTGCGGGTGGTCGTTATCCTCTGCGCGACCCTCATCACGGCATCCAGCGTGGCGGTCAGCGGCGTGATCGGCTGGGTGGGTCTGGTCATCCCGCACCTGACCCGGCGGATGGTCGGCAACAACTATAAGCACCTGATGCCGGCGACCATGCTGTTCGGCGCGATCTTTCTGCTGCTGGTGGACGATCTGTCCCGCAACCTTCTGGCGACCGAGATCCCCATTGGCATCCTGACCAGTTTCATCGGTGCGCCGTTCTTTCTTTATCTGATCACAAGGGATGGTGAGCGACATTGAGCATCCAGGTAGAAAATATCAGCTTTGCGTATGGGAGCCATGCAGTGCTCCATGATGTGAGCTTTCAGGCAGGGTACGGAGAATTCGTCTCGGTGCTGGGGCCGAACGGCGTGGGCAAAAGCACCCTGTTCCGTTGTATGCTGGGGCTTTTGAAGCCCGGGCAGGGGACTGTGAAGGTGGATGGAGAACCGATCTCCGGCATGAGCGCCGCACAACTGGCAAAGAAGATCGCCTACATCCCGCAGTCCCATCATCCGGTGTTCAATTTCAGCGTCTTTGACATGGTGCTGATGGGCACGACTGCGCAGACGGGGAGTCTTTCCGCGCCGGGGCAAAAAGAGAGGGAGCGGGTCGAGCAGGCGCTGGAGCGGCTGGGCATCGCACACCTGAAAGAGCGGGGCTATGGGAGCATCAGCGGCGGCGAGCGCCAGTTGACCCTGATCGCCCGTGCAATGGTGCAGCAGGCAAAGGTCCTTGTGATGGACGAGCCTTCTGCAAGTCTTGATTTCGGCAACCGCATCCGCGTGATGCAGACGGCGCGCAGCCTGACCCAAGAGGGCTACTGCGTGATCCAATCCACCCACGATCCGGATCAGGCATATCGCTATTCGGATAAAGTATTGGCACTGCACGGTGGCAGAGTCCTTGCGTTTGGCACGCCGCAGGAGACCATCCGTGACGCGCTGATCTCTACGCTGTACGGCGTAGAGGTGGAGGTCTGCCCTATGCGGGACGATGCGGTGCGCATCTGTGTGCCTAAAGCGTGAGAATAGTCCGAAAAGGAGAAGGAACGATGAAAAAGATCTCAAGACGCAGCTTTCTGGCAGTGACGGGCATCCTGACCGCCTCCGCAGCATTCACCGCATGCACCGGCAAGTCTGCTTCCAGCGAGAGCAGCAGCGCAGTTTCCAATGCACCGGAGAGCACTCCTACTTCTTCGGAAGCAGTGCAGTCCACTAGCTATCTCTTTACGGATGACCTTGGGCGCGAAGTTGAGGTGGATGCGCAGATCAGCCGCATCGTGCCCTCTGCACCGCTGGCACAGATCGCGCTGCTGGCGATCGCACCGGAGATGTTCGTGGGTCTTGCCTCCAAATTCTATGAGGATGCACGCGGCATCGTCCCGGACGAAATGTTCGAGCTGCCCTATTTCGGCAGCCTGTACGCCGGTTCGGAGCTGAATGTGGAAGAGCTGGCCATGACCGAGCCGCAGCTCATCATCGACATTGGTGAGGCGAAGAAATCCAGCATCGAGGATCTGGACGCGTTGCAGCAGCAGACCCTGATCCCCTCGGTATTCATCTCTGCGACCCTGAAGACCATGCCGGAGAGCTACCGCAAGCTGGGCAAGCTCCTTGGCAAGGAGGAAAAGGGCGAGCAGCTGGCACAGTTCTGTGAGCGTGTTTATAGCCGCACGCTTGACATAATGGACAAGGTGGGCGACAATAAGGTGAGCTGCCTGTACGTTCTGGGCGAGGAAGGCTTGAACGTCATCGCGGCAAACTCCTATCATTCGGAGCTGCTGGATCTGCTCACGAACAACCTTGCTGTGGTGGACAACCCCCTGAGCAAGGGCTCCGGCAATGAGGTAACGATGGAGCAGATCGCTGCATGGGATCCGGAATTCGTCGTCTTTGCGCCGCGCAGCATTTACAGCAAGGTCAAACAGATCCCTGCATGGGATCAGATCCAGGCGATTGAAAACGACCGCTACGTGGAAACTCCGGATGTGCCGCACAACTGGATGAGTATGCCGCCGTCTGTCCAGCGCTATCTGGGTCTGATCTGGCTGCCGGCTGTGCTCTACCCGGACTGCTGCGACTACGATGTCAAGGAAGAGATTTTGGAATATTATGAGCTGTTCTATGGCTGCACCCTGACCGAGGAGCAGTACCAGACCATTACGGAACACGCTTTTTTGAGGTAAGTTGAATGCATACTTTGATCGTTGGCGAGCGCGGCGTGGGCAAAAGTACCCTGATCCGCCGGGTGCTTGCAGAACTGGATCGCCCGGTATCCGGGTTTGAGACCAAAAAGGAGACTGCCCTTGCGACCGAAGAAAAGGGCAGCCCGGTCTACATCTACGATGCAGGCAAGCCGCATATCCACACGGAAGAAAACCTTCTGGGCTGGTGCAAGAACAAACGGTTCGACAGCCGCATCGAGGTGTTCGACCGCTACGCACCGAAGCTCCGCACACCGGTCCCGGCGGGCAGCATCATCCTGCTGGACGAGCTGGGGTTTATGGAGTCGCAGGCAAAGGAGTTCTGTGCGGCAGTGCTGGAGCTGCTGGACGGCGATGTGCCGGTGATCGCAGCGGTCAAGTACAAGGATACTGCTTTTTTGCAGGCAGTGCGCAGCCACCCCAAGGCCAAGTGCTTTTGGATCGATGCCCAGAACCGCGATGCACTCTATGAAGAGGTCCTGCCCTTTGTAAAGCAGCAGCTTGTGCAGAACAAGGAGGAAGACCATGCCTAAAAAGACCCTGATCCTCAACGGCTCGCCCCGCGTGGAGGGCAACACGGCGGCACTGATCGCAGAGCTCAAGCGCCATTTGCAGGGCGAAGTGATCGAACTTTCGGCGTTCCGTTCCAACATTGCCCCCTGTGTGGACTGCCGCAGCTGCTGGGAGACTGCGAAGTGCGCCGTGCAGGACGAGATGCAGGTCATCTATGACGATGATTTTGACAATTTCGTGATCGCATCGCCGGTGTATTACAGCACTCTGCCCGGCTCGGTGCTGAGTGTGATGAGCCGGTTGCAGCCGTGGCACGCCGCCAAGTTCTTTCTGAACCAGCCGCTGCAGCTGCGCCCCAAAAAGTCGGCGGCGATCCTGACGGCGGGCGGCAAGGAAAATCAGGCGAATGCAATGCATCACCTGAGCGCCTTCTTCCGCATGACCGGTGCAGAGGGCTTCCGCGAGCATATCGTCTGCTCGCCGCACACCGATACCATCCCGGCATGGGAGGACAAGAAAGCGCTGGAAGAGATCGCAGCGCTGGCACAATGGCTGAATGAGGAGTGACAAAAGGATGGAACAGATCCCGGTGATCGGCTTTTCGGCATATTCCGGCACGGGTAAAACGACGCTGGTGGAAAAGCTGGTGCGCTATCTGAAAGCGCAGGGGCTGCGCATTGCAGTGATCAAACATGATGCGCACGATTTTGAGATCGATAAGCAGGGCAAGGATTCCTGGAGGTTCGCACAGGCAGGCGCAGATGTGACCCTGATCAGCTCTGCGACCAAGACCGCAGTGATCGAATACCGCCCCTGCACCTTTTTGCAGAATCTGGAAAAGATCCGGGATGTGGATCTGATCCTTGTGGAGGGCTATAAGCAGGAGGAGTTCCCGCGCATCGGCATCTGCCGCAAAGCCACCGGCAAGGGATTGCCCGGAGCGCCGCAGGACTATGTTGCGCTGGTGACCGACGACGAGACCTATCTGACAGACCCGGCTCTGCGCTGCTTTGGGTTGGACGAGGTGGAACAGATCGCAGCATTTATCTGCAGCATCGCAAACGTCTGATCGAAATTTCAGAAGTACATCAAAAAGCCCAGCAGACGATCTGCCTGCTGGGCTTTTTGCGCTGCGTTCTTGAAAACGGGTACGCATGGCTGCAATGGCAGAGCTGACAAAAAGGCAAACAGGATCGGGCTGGATTCGTGTTCATAAAAAAGATACGGCTCCGGCATAAAAAGTCCTTTCAAGAGGAAGTCATTTGTACTAAAATAAAAGGGTGAAACGATGGGATGCACATCCCGCAAACAGACAGGAGAATGTACGATGAGAAATGTGATTTCCCTGAACGAAAACTGGACCCTGACCTTCCCCAAAGGGGAGCGCGCCGCAGAGCAGGTGACCTTGCCGCACACCTGGAATGCCGTGGACGGCATGGACGGCAACGGCAGCTATCTGCGCACCACCGGCGTGTACAGCCGCACGTTCACAAAGCCCCGGCAGCCTCTGGCGGGCGGGCGTGTCTATGTTGAAGTGCTGGCAGCAGCGCTGAAGGCAACGGTCAAGGTCAACGGCGCGGTGGCGACCACCCACGAGGGCGGCTACTCCATCTTCCGTGCGGATGTGACCGACCTGTGCAAGGACGGCGAGAACGAGCTGGTCATTGAGGTCAGCAACGAGGATACGCCCTCGATGTACCCGGCCGCTGCAGACTTTACCTTCTATGGCGGCCTGTACCGCGGCGTGAACCTCATCAGCGTGCCGGACAACCACTTTGATCTGGACTACTACGGCGGCCCCGGCATCAAGGTGACCCCGAAGCCTACCGAGGACGGCGGCGCACGCTTTGAGCTGGAAAGCTTTGTCACAGATCCTTCTGAGGACTTCACCGTGCAATACAGTATCGTGGATCCGTATGGCTGCAGGGTGGCAGCAGCAGTCCGCCCGGCAGAGGATCCCAAGGTGTCGGTCTATGTGCCGGATGCAGAGCTGTGGAGCATGGACGAACCGAACCTGTATACGGTGGTGGCGCGTCTCCAGCGCCGCAACGAGACCTATGACGAGCTGCGCGTCAATGCGGGTGTACGAAGCTATACCGTGACCCCGGACAAGGGCTTTGCCATCAATGGTGAGCTGACCCCGCTGCGCGGTGTGTCCCGCCATCAGGACAAGCTCTATAAGGGCAGCGCACTGACGGCCGAAGACCACTATCAGGACGCACGGCTCATCAAGGAACTGGGTGCGAACACCATCCGTCTGGCGCACTACCAGCATAGTCAGGATTTCTACGATGCCTGCGACGAGCTGGGCTTTGCCGTCTGGGCAGAGATCCCCTTTATCAGCGTGTTCAAGTCGGAGGATGCCGCCCACGAGCATTGCCGCCGCGAGATGACCGAGCTGATCGTGCAGAACTACAACCATCCGTCCATCATGTTCTGGGGTGTCTCCAACGAGATCCTCATCGGCGGCATCAGCCAGAAGCTGGTGGACTGCCACCATGATCTGGAAAAGCTGTGCAAGGAGCTGGATCCCACACGTCTGACCACCATCGCGCATGTTTCCACCACGCCGACCGAGGGCCCCATGCACCACATCACTGATCTGGAAAGCTACAACCACTACTTTGGCTGGTATGGCGGTAAGATCGAAGACAACGGCCCGTGGCTGGATAAGTTCCACGCAGAGCACCCGGAAATCTGCCTTGGTGTCTCGGAATATGGCTGCGAGGGCATCATCAACTGGCACGGCAGCGACCCGCAGTGCAAGGACTACTCGGAGGACTATCAGGCGCTGTACCATGAGTATATGGCACAGGCGTTTGAGGATCGCCCGTGGATCTGGGCGAGCCATGTGTGGAACATGTTCGACTTTGGCTGTGCTGCCCGCAGCGAGGGCGGTGTTGCCGGGCGAAACAACAAGGGTCTGGTCACCATCGACCGCAAGACCTGCAAGGACAGCTTTTATCTCTATCAGGCATATTGGAGCGCTGAGCCGATGGTGCACATCGCAGGCCGCCGTTATGCGCAGCGTGCAGGCGAGACGACCGAGGTGAAGGTCTATTCCAATCAGGACGAAGTGACACTCTATCTGAACGGCAAGGCGGTCGGCACCCAGACGGCACACCGCGTGTTCCGCTTTACTGTTGCGCTGGAAGAGGGCTTCAACACGCTGGTGGCAGCAGCCGATACGATCAAGGACAGCATCACGCTGGAAAAGGTGGCCGAAGAGCCCAAGTGCTACACCCTGCCGGAGTTCAGTGACCGCAAGGAGGGAGTCGCAAACTGGTTCAAGCAGATGGGCAGTCTGGAGCTGGATGCACCGATGGAGTTCCCGGAAGGCTATTACAGCGTCCACGACACGATGGAGGAGCTGGCAAAGAACGAGGAGGCGCTGGCGATCGCGACCAAGGCGGTCAAGCTTGCTTCCAACTTTGACATCCGCCCCGGCGTTGGGATGTGGGAGATGATGAAGTCCATGACGCTGGAGACCATGAGCAGCATGGCAGGCGGCCTGATGGGTGATAAATTCCTGCCCAGCCTGAATGCGCAGCTCATCAAGATCAAGAAGTGACCGTCTGAACTGTTTTCAAACAAAGAATGCAGAACAAAAGAGGTACCGTTCCGGATGGAACGGTACCTCTTTCTGCTTGTTTTTATGAAACGGGATCAGCGCTTGATGTCGTAGTTCATGTTCATCAGATTGCGGATGGAGCTGACATCATCGGTGATGTTGGCATCGCCGTGGATGGTGTGCTTGATAGCGCTGCTTGCGACCGCGAAGTTGACCATATCCATCGGCTTGTAATCATGCAGCATCGCATAGATCAGGCCGCTGGCAAATGCGTCGCCGCCGCCCACGCGATCCAGAATGTTGAAGGTGAACAGCTTGCTCTCGAAGGTGTGCCCATCGTACCACATAAAGGCCTTCAGGCTGTTCTCGCTGCCGCTGTGGGCATAACGCACATGGCGGGCGATGCACTTGAGGTTGGGATAACGCTCGATGAAGCGCTGGAAGATCTCGTCCTGCTGCTCGTAGCTGGGCTGCAGGGGAACGCCGTCCTTCCAGTCGCCCTTGGAGTGGTCGTTCTCGTCCTTCCACAGGTGATACGGCTCAATGCCCATCAGAACATCCACATAGGGCAGGCACTCGGTGCAGAAGTCGCGTGCTTCGTCCCAGCTCCACAGGGTGCTGCGGAAATTGCCGTCAAAGCTGACGGTCAGACCCTTCTGCTTTGCGACCCGGAGCATGTCCAGAATCAGGGTGCGGCAGTTGGGTGCCAGAGCCGGAGTAATGCCGCTCAGATGCAGCCAGTCAAAGCCTTCCAGCAGAGCATCCAGATCCACCTGAGAGAAGTCGTATTCGGTGATGGCACTGTGCTTACGGTCGTAAATGACCTTGGACGGGCGGATGCCGTAACCGGTCTCCAGATAGTAAGTACCAAGACGGTTGGAGGGGGTCTCGTCCGGCTCAGTCAGGATCATCGGGGTGCAGTGAACATCGTTGGAGCGCAGCCAGCGCACAGCACTCTTGCCAAGGCTGTTGTTGGGTACCACGCTGAAAAAGGTGCTGTCCACACCGAGATTTGCCAGCGCGAGGGCGATGTTCGCTTCGCTGCCGCCGTAGCTTGCCTCAAAGGCAGAAGCCATCCGGATCTTTTCGTAGTTCGGCGGGGTGAGGCGGAGCATGATCTCGCCGCAGGTGATGAATTTCTGACCAGTGGTTTCCTTACCGAGAATGGGGTTGAAATGTTCCATAACGTTCCTCCTGAATCAATATAAAGCGCGTCCTAGAACTGTTAACACATCGTTGTATCCATTATAACGCGTTCTGGAAAAGACTGCAAGCGTTCGCTGAGGTTTCGTGGAGAAAAAACGGTCGGAATTTTGTGCAAGTTGCTATTTTTTACACACCGGTCAGGTCAAAGCTGGGCGTGTACTCCTCTTTGGCGCTGCTCTTTTGCTGCATATAGCCCTGCGCCAGCCCTTTGTCCATGGCGTAGTTGACTACCCGGCGGTATTCATAGGTGGTGATGCGACGCCCGATGCCATGCTCGGCGGCTTTATAAAAAGGTGTGTACTGGCTCATGACGCTGGGCAGAAAACAGCCGGGGTCGGCATCGTTCCACGCTGCCATCTGATCCAGCACCGCAAAGCTGTCTTCCGTATGCCCGGGCAGGGCAAGGTGGCGCAGGATCACGCCCTTTTGCAGGATGCCGTCTGCATCCATCTGTGGGTGCCCGGCCTGCGCCATCATCGCCTCGATCGCAGGCTTTGCAACGGCAAAGTAATCCGGCGCGGCAGAAAGCTCTGCCGAAAGGGCAGGGGAGACATATTTCAGATCGGCGAGCCAGATGTCGATGTAGCCCTGCCATGCCGCGATGCTCTCCGGCGTTTCGTATCCGCCGGTGTTGCAGACGATGGGCAGATGCAGCCCCTGCTCCCGTGCAAGATCCAGCGCGGCGATGATCCACGGGCGCCACTGCCCCGGCGTGACAAGGTTGATGTTGTGTGCACCCTGTGCCTGCAAGTCCAGAAAGATCCGGGCGAGGTGCTCGATGCTGATCTCCTTGCCCAGCCCCTCAGCGCTGATGGGGTAGTTCTGGCAGAAGCAGCATTTGAGCGTGCAGCCGGAAAAGAACACGGTGCCGCTGCCGCGCGTGCCGCTGATGCACGGCTCTTCCCAGTGGTGCAGGGCGGCGCGGGCTGCCTTCAGGGTGCCGCCTGCACCGCAGAAGCCGGGCTTGCCGGCGGCGCGGTCTGCCTTGCAGCGGCGCGGGCAGAGGGTACAGGCGGACGGAATGTGAACAAGCTCACTTTTCAGCATAATATCCAAAGTCCTTTGTGCAAATTTTAAGTGGAGTTCCAGAACAAGTATACCACTTTTGCCCTCAAACGTGCTATACTAAAGAAAAAGAAAGATGTTATTGGGAGGAAATTATGCGCACCGAAACCGATGAGATCCGCGACAACCTCAAATACCTGTCCCTGCTTTCGCGGGACTACCCTTCGCAGGCTGCTGCTGCCAGTGAAATCATCAGCACGCAGGCGCTGCTCAAGCTGCCCAAGGGCACCGAACACTTCATCAGCGACCTGCACGGCGAGAACGAGGCATTCGTTCATATCCTGAACTCTGCTTCCGGTGTCATCCGCGAAAAGGTGGATGTCGTCCTTGGCGAGTCTGTATCGGAGGAGACCCGTGCCGAGCTGGCAACGCTGATCTATTACCCCAACGAAAAGCTGCCTCAGCTCAAGGAGAAGTTCATCGATGGCGAAGAGCTGGAGCAGTGGTACAGCGAAACGCTTCTTCAGCTGATCGACATTGCCCGGCTGGTGTCCTCCAAGCATACCCGTGACCATGTGCGCCGCTGCCTGCCGTCGAGCTGCGGCTATATTCTGGACGAGCTGCTCCACGCACACTTTGAGGATCACGATAAGGATCTGTATTATGGGCAGATCGTGGGCAGCATCATTGAGAACGGGCGGGCAGATAAGTTCATCGTCCGTCTGTGCGAGCTGATCAAGCACCTTGCGGTGGACAAGCTCCACATTCTGGGTGACCTGTTCGACCGCGGCCCCCGTCCGGATATCATTCTGGATCTGCTGATGCGTCACCACAATGTGGATATCCAGTGGGGCAACCACGATGTGGTCTGGATGGGTGCCGCAGCAGGCAGCCCCATCTGCATCTGCACTGTACTCAAAACGACCCTTGCCTACCACAACCACGGCATGATCGAAGACTGCTACGGCATCAATCTGCGCCATTTGCAGCGCATGGCAGAGCAGTTCTACGGCGAGGACGACCTGTCCATCTGGATGCCCCACACCGATGCAGCCCGCGGGCCTTATACCGCCGGCATGCTGCACCGCTGTGCTGTGATGCATAAGGCCATCAGCATCCTGATGTTCAAGCTGGAGTGTCAGGTCATCGACCGAAACCCGGATTTCCAGATGCAGGGGCGCGATTTCCTGCGCCGCATCGATTGGGACAAGCACACCGTCCGGATCGGCGAGAAGGACTACCCCCTGCGGGATACCTCCTTCCCCACGGTAGACCCGGCAGACCCGGCGGCGCTCAATGCGGACGAAGAATTCGTGCTGCAAAAGCTGGTGCTGTCCTTCCGTCAGAGCGAGCATCTCCAGCAGCATGTGGAGTTTTTGTATTCCAAGGGCAGTGTCTACCACATTGAGAACGGCAACCTGCTCTACCACGGCGCAGTGCCCATGACAGCAAAGGGCAGCTTTGCGGTCGAACAGTTCGAGGGGCACCGTTACTCCGGCCGTGAGTTGATGGATTACTGCGATGCCCGCGCCCGCCGCGGCTACTATGCACCGGAGGGCAGTGCAGCCCGCCGCAGCGGTCAGGACTTCTTGTGGTATCTGTGGTGCGGCAGGCTCTCGCCGCTGTTCGGGCGCAGCGCGATGACGACCTTTGAACGGCTGTACGTTGCAGACAGCGCGACCCATACAGAGGTCAAGGACCCGTATTATACCTGGTATAATGAAGAGGCTGCCTGCCGCCGCATTCTGGCAGAGTTCGGCCTGCCCGGCACGAGCCATATCATCAATGGCCACGTTCCGGTGCGGGAAAAGAACGGTGAAAGCCCTATCAAGGGCGGGGGACGGCTGGTCGTGATCGACGGCGGTTTCTGCCGGGCTTACCACGAAAAGACCGGCATCGCAGGCTATACGCTGGTCTATTCCAGCCGCACGATGTCCCTGCGCACCCATCAGCCGTTTGAAAGCGCGGAAAAGGCGGTCAAGGAGAACCTGGATATTATTTCCCAGAAAAACATTCTGGAGACAGAAAACCACCGCATCCTGATCGAGGATACCGATGAAGGTGAGATCCTGCGCGAGAAGGTGCACGACCTCAAGCAGCTTGTAAAGGCATATCAGCTCGGCTGGATCCAGGAGACCCGGTGTGAGGATCGCATTTGGTGAGGGATCAGGGCAGAATTTCCAAAAAAGAAATCAAAATTTTGGATTATTGAGCCGGAAAATGGGCAAAACGGAAAATAATCAACCTGTGGAAAACGAAGCTTTGCTTTTTTGTGCATTTTGTGTATAATAAGAGAGCTGTAACTTTGTTCCGGCTTGTTTGTGTTGCACAGCCGAGCATAAAAACAGTGTAGAATGTTTTGAAACCTTAACAGGTCTGTGGATAAGACCTTTGACAAGGAGATCATAAAATTGGAGAAATTTGTTATTCAGGGCGGCAAGCCTCTGCACGGTGAAGTTGTTATTTCCGGTGCGAAAAATGCAGCGGTGGGCATCCTGCCCGCGACCATTCTGGCAGCGGATGTCTGCGTGATCGAGAACCTGCCGGATATCAGTGATGTGGCGGTCAGCCTCAAGATCCTCAGCGTGCTGGGTGCCAGCGTCAAGATGCTGAACAAGAATACCTATGAGATCGACACCACCCATCTGAACACCACCAACGTGCCGGATGATCTGTCCCGCCAGATGCGCGCCAGCTACTACTTCCTGGGCGCGCTGCTGTCCCGCTTTGGCAAGGCACAGGTCGCTATGCCCGGCGGCTGCAACCTTGGTCCCCGCCCCATCGACCAGCATCTGAAGGTCTTCAGTGCACTGGGCGCAGAGGACAGCGTAGACTACGGCATGATCACCGTGCGCTCTAAGGAGCTGAACGGTGCGCATATCTTCTTTGATAAGGTCAGCGTGGGTGCGACCATGAACGGCATGCTTTCTGCGGTCATGGCAAAGGGGCAGACCATCCTCGAGAACTGCGCCAAGGAGCCGCACGTTGTCGATCTGGCAAACTTCCTCAATATGTGCGGTGCGGATATCCGCGGCGCAGGCACCGATGTGATCAAGGTACGCGGCGTGGAAAAGATGCACGGCTGCACCTACAGCATCATCCCGGATCAGATCGAGGCAGGCAGCTATATGGTGGCTGCGGCTGCCACCGGCGGCGATGTTCTGGTCAAGAACGTCACCCCGAAGCATCTGGAGCCGATCACTGAGAAGCTGCGCCGTGCCGGTGTGGAAGTGGAGGAGTTCGACGATGCGGTGCGTGTGAGCCGTAAGGGCGATATCCTGCCGCTCAAGATCAACACCATGCCGCACCCCGGTTTTCCCACCGATATGCAGCCGCTGATGGGTGTGCTGCTGACCATCGCCAAGGGCACCAGCACGGTGACCGAGAGCGTGTGGGACAACCGTTTCCGTTATGTGGATGAGCTGCGCAAGATGGGAGCAAGCGTGCAGGTGGATGGTCAGGTCGCCGTCTTTGAAGGTGTTGAGAAGCTGACCCCGGCTCCGCTGCGTGCAAGCGATCTGCGTGCCGGTGCAGCCATGGTCGTGGCAGCACTGATGACCGAGGGCACCAGCGAGATCGAGGAGATCGGTCACATTGAGCGCGGCTACGAGAATATCGTGGAAAAGCTGCGCGGTCTGGGTGCAGATATCAGCAAGGTGGAGCGTATGCCCGCTGCGCTGGATCAGGCACTGTAACAGTTTACAACAAAACAGCCTGCTGCGTTTTGCGGCGGGCTGTTTTTGGGTCATAGAAGAGGGTTTTCATGGCAGAATTTACGTCTCTGTATTCCGGTTCCTCCGGCAACAGCAGTGTGGTGTGCTGCGGGGAAAAGTATCTGATCGTGGACATGGGCAAGGGCGTGCGCACGACATCGGCGGCGCTCAAGGAACTGGGGCTTGCCGTCAGCGACTGCGACGGCATCCTTGTCACCCACGAGCACAGCGACCACGTCAAGGGGCTTTCGACTTTTCTGAAAAAGAATCCGCTGCCGGTGTATGGTGCGTCCGAAACGCTGGATTTTCTGGACGCGAACGGCATCGTTCCGCCGAGCTGCGAGCTGATCCCGCTGTCCTTTCGTGCAGAGGATGTGGGCAGCTTTGGGGTACAGATGTTCCCCACCAGCCACGATGTGCCCTGCGTGGGCTACCGCATCCACACCCCGGACGGCAAAACGATGACCATTGCCACCGACCTTGGTGTGCTGACCCAGCCGGTGCATGAGGCGCTGAGCGGCTGTGATCTGGTCGCGCTGGAAAGCAACTACGACCTGCACATGCTGCGCAGCGGGCCGTATCCGTATTATCTGCGCGCCCGCATCGAGAGCGTCCGCGGGCATCTGTCCAACGACGAGTGCGCCGCAAAGCTGCTGGAACTGGTGCAGGAGGGCTGCAAAAAGTTTGCGCTGTGCCACCTCTCACAGGAGAACAACACCCCCATGCTGGCATTGCAGACCGTCTTCAACACCTTTGGCGCGGCAGGTGTCGTGCCGGAAAAGGACTGCATCGTGCAGACCCAGCGCCGCAATGAGGTCAGCCCTGTACTGGAATTTTAAGATCG
>CAZUDU010000001.1:0-43702 GCA_964619455.1 uncultured Faecalibacterium sp. | reverse complement strand
GCTCCTTGACCCCTTCGCCCGCCAGCCAGCGCGCCTCGGCAACGCAGTCCTCCAGCTCACGGCTGTGCAGCGGGCCGCGGATGCCGGGGATGGCGCAGTAGTGGCAGCGGTTGTTGCAGCCTTCTGCGATCTTTAAGTACGCATAGTGGGCAGGGGTGCCGATGACGCGCTTGCCGCCCAGCGGGAACTCCCGCTTGGGGCCGTAGCTTTCCAGCGGAGTCTCGCCGCCGGTGACACGCGCCACGATGGAGTCGATGACCTTGTTGGAAGCGCAGCCGACCACGGCATCCACCTCCGGGATCTCCTCCTTGATCTGGCTGCGGTAGCGCTCGGCAAGGCAGCCGGTCACAATGACCTTCAGCTCCGGGTTTGCCTGCTTGTAGGAGCACGCCTCCAGAATATTCTCGATCGCTTCGGTCTTTGCGCTCTCGATGAAGCCGCAGGTATTCACCAGCACCACATCCGCTTCCTCAAGCTGCGCCACCGTCTCATGACCGGCGGACAAAAGGCTGTGCACCATCACGTCCAGATCGACCTGATTCTTGGGACAGCCAAGGGAGATACACGCAATTTTCATATGGAACAATACTCTCTTTCTTTTTCAGGGGTGATTTTTCGGGAGAAGCGCTTTTATTCACAATTCTTCTTCCACCCGCCGCACGGCTTCTTTTACGATGGGGTAGGCAAAACCGCGGCGCATCAGGGCAGCCACCACAAGATCCCGCCTGCCGGACGCGAGTTTTGTGCGGTAGCGGCTGCGCACCAGCGCAGCGGCAGCTTCCAGCTCCGGGCTTTCTCCCTCCTCGTCCGGTGCATAGACCGTCTCCACGGCCTGTGCGACCTGCTGGGCGCTCAGCCCTTTCCGGCGCAGATCCTGCACTGCCGCGCGGCGGCTCTTGCGCGCCGCCAGCAGCCCGTGTGCACGGGCTTCAGCGTAGCGGTCATCGTTCACATAGTCCAGCCCGACCATCTCTGCCACGGCAAAGGCGGCCGCCTGTTCGGTAAACCCGGTGCACAGCCGGTCGTACAGCTGCCCGGACGAGATCTCTCTTGCACAGAGGATCTCCACTGCACGGGCACGCGCCTTGGCGGGGTCTGCACACTTTTCTTCTTCCGGCTTTGCGCGGTATTTTTTATAGAAGGACATTTAGTCCTCCACCATGATATCCAGCTCGCTCTCGCTGCTGTGGGTCGGTGCCTTGACCACCGGCTCCTTGGCTTCCTTTGCGTCCTTGGCAGGTGCATCCTTTTCTGCCGCAGCGGTCTTGCCGGCAGGCTTGCGGATGGCGTAGAGCTTGTCGGCGTTTGCGCGGATCTGCCCTTCGATGTCGTCTGCGATCTCCGGGTTATCCTTGAGGAACTGCTTTGCGTTGTCGCGGCCCTGACCCAGACGGATATCGCCGTAGTTGAACCATGCACCGCTCTTCTGGACGATGCCCAGCTTCACGCCCACATCCACCAGCTCGCTCATCTTGGAGATGCCCTCACCGAACATGATATCGAACTCTGCCTCACGGAAGGGAGGCGCCACCTTGTTCTTGACCACCTTAGCGCGGGTATGGTTGCCGATGAACTGACCGGAGGAGTCCTTCAGACCTTCCACGCGGCGGATATCGATGCGCACCGAGGAATAATACTTCAGTGCACGGCCGCCGGTGGTGACCTCCGGGTTGCCGTACATCACACCGACCTTCTCACGCAGCTGGTTGATAAAGATGCAGACCGTGTTGGTCTTGCCGATGACGCTGGTCAGCTTGCGCATCGCCTGACTCATCAGACGCGCCTGCAGACCCACATGGCTGTCGCCCATCTCACCCTCGATCTCAGCACGGGGGACCATTGCAGCGACCGAGTCCACAACGATGGCATCGATCGCGCCCGAACGCACCAGCGCCTCGCAGATCTCCATTGCCTGCTCACCGGTATCCGGCTGGCTGACCAGCAGGCTGTTGATGTCCACACCCAGTGCCGATGCGTACACCGGATCCAGTGCGTGCTCTACGTCGATGAACGCGACCTCGCCGCCCTTCTTCTGGGCTTCTGCCAGAACGTGCAGCGCCAGCGTGGTCTTACCGCTGGATTCCGGGCCGTAGACCTCGATGATGCGCCCGCGCGGCACACCGCCCACGCCCAGCGCCAGATCCAGCCCCAGACTGCCAGTGGAGATGGCATCCACCTGCATCGAGGTGTTGTCGCCCAGCTTCATGACGGCACCCTTGCCGAACTGCTTTTCGATCTGCGCCAGCGCGGTCGCCAGCGCGTCCTTCTTTGCATTCGGGTCGGTCTTCTGGGTCGCAGGGACAACGTTGTTGTTCTGATTTTTTGCCATAGCTTGCTGCTCCTTTTATCCTCTCTGCCCGCAGAGTTGCGGGATGATTCGTACTTTCTCCCCTAGTATAGCACAAAATAAAAAATTTACAACAAGAAGTTGTTCTGTTTTTCAGGAATTATTCGGGGCGGCGCGCCAGAATGCAGCGGTCGTTGCCGCCAAAATCCTTGCGGCATTCGATCTGCACCCAGCCATTCTCTGCAAGCAGAGCGCAGACGGACTCCCGCTGCTGCCAGCCGATCTCCAGCGCCAGTGCACCGCCGGGGCGCAGCGCCTGCTGGTAGTGTTCCGCAAGGGCACGGTAAAATACCAGCCCGTCCTCCCCGGCTTCCAGCGCCATCGCCGGTTCCTGCGCGACCTCCGGCTGAAGCTCACGCATCTCGTCCGCCGTCAGATACGGCGGATTGGAAACGATCAGGTCCAGCCCGCCCTCCGGCAGAGTCTTCCAGTAGGTGAACAGATCTCCTTCGACCGCCGTGACTGCCGGGGCGCGCTTTTTCGCGTCTGCCAGCCCGCCCCAGTCGAACATCGGCTCCTGCCGGGCCACAAAGGGAGAAGGCTCCAGCAGATCCTCGCTGCTCCTGCCCTGCCCTTTCAGGGCAAGGCGGGCGTTCTTTTCCAGATAGACAAAGGCCTCCGGGCTTTTTTCCACGCAGGTCACCTGCGCATCCGGGCAAAAGCGCTTGATGCCCAGCCCAAGACACCCGGTTCCGGCACACAGATCCAGCACCTTCGGCGCCGTCACACCTGCCAGCATCCCGGCTGCGGCTTCTGCCACCACCTCGGTATCTGCGCGCGGGCAGAGCACCCCGGGACCAACTGCCAGCTCAAAGTCCAGAAAGCTCCATACGCCGCACAGATATTGCAGCGGCTCCCGCGCCGCGCGGCGGGCACAGAGTGCTTCCAGCGCCTGCGCCTCCTGCTCCGTCAGTGCCCGATCCGAAACACGGGCATCCCGCCCGGCTGCAAGCCGGAACAGCTCCCGTGCGTCATAATCCGCATCCGGGCAGCCCGCAGCGGTCAGCCGCTGCTCGACCAGACGCACCGCCTCACGCGGTGACAGCCCTGCCGTTACCATTTGCCTTCCTCCGGGTCCTGCGGCAGAACGGGGGTCACGGCTGCGATGGCGACCTCGATCATGCTGTCATCCGGCTCGAACACGGTCAAATGCTGCACCCAGATGCCCGGCTGACGGATGATGCGGGTGGCGATGTTGTCCGACCGGCCGCACCACTTGAGCAGCTCATAGCTCACGCCCATGACCACCGGCAGCAGCAGCAGCTTGAACACGACCCGCAGACCCACATTGTCCCACGGCAGCACGCTGTACAAAAAGACGCTGACGATGACCACCAGGATCAGAAAGCTGGTGCCGCAGCGGGGGTGGAAACGGGTGTACTTGCGCACATTCTCCACCGTGAGCGGGTCGCCTGCCTCGTAGCAGGCAATGGTCTTGTGCTCCGCACCATGATATTCAAACACGCGGTGGATCTCCTTCATCTTGGAGATGCCGACCATATAGGCAAGGAAGATCGCGACCTTGAGCACTGCTTCTACGATCACCTTGATCCAGCGCCCCAGCGGGACGAGCTTATTCAGCCCGCCTACCAGCAAAGTGGGCAGCACGGTGAACAGCACGATGGCGAGCATGCCGCCCAGCACCGCTGCCACCATCAGCAGCAGATCCTGTGCCTTTTCGCCCAGATGTTCGCCCACCCACTTTTCAAATGCGGTCTCTTCCTCCTCCGGGTCATAGTCATCGCCCATGCTCACCTGCGCCGAGTACATCATGTAGCGGTAGCCCACGATCAGGTTTTCGATCATCGAGATCGCACCGCGCACGAGCGGGATCTTAGTCCATACGCCGTGGTTCGGGGTGGGGTCGATCTTGGTCTCGATGGTGCCGTCCGGCTTGCGCACCGCACAGCAGATCTGCTTGGGGCCGCGCATCATGATGCCTTCCATCAATGCCTGCCCGCCCACACTGGTCTTAAAACATTCCTTGTTGGGTCGATTCATGCCAAAAAGTCTCCTGTTGTTGTTTTTTCGGTCTATTGTATCACACAATTGTGACAAAATCTTATGTCCGGCTTATTTCCGATAGATCGGCAGCCCCAATGTGACCACCGTACCGCGCCCAAGGGTGCTCTTGATGTCCATCGTGCCGTCCAGCGCGGTCATGATGGAATCCACCAGTGCCAGCCCGATGCCGCTGCCGCGCACCGAGTTGCTGCCCTTGTAGAACTTGGTGCGGACATTTTCCAGATCCTCCGGCGGGATTCCGCGCCCCTGATCGAGGATCTCGATGAACGCTTTGTATTCCCCTGCCCACAGCTTGACCGTGATGCGCCCGCCGGGTGCCGAGTACTTGATGGCGTTGTCCAGCACATTGATGAACACCTGCCGCAGGCGGTTGGGGTCTGCATAGACCGGGATCATCTCCTCCGGCTCGGTGTAAGAAAGGATCAACCCCTCGCTGCGGATGCGCGGCTCGGTAAAGAGAACGGCATCCGTCAGCTCTGCGACCAGATCCAGCGGACAGCATTCCATCCGGATGCGCCCGTTCTGCACCCGGCTGAAGTCCAGCAGCTCTTCCACCATGTTGTACAGCCGCCCGGTCTCGTTGTTGATGATCTCCAGCCCCTTGCGATAGTTCTCATCGTTGGGGTCATCCAGCGTGCGCAGGGTCTCTACCCAGCCCCGGATGGAGGTGAGCGGGGTACGCAGCTCATGGGATACCGAACTGATGAACTCATTCTTCATCTTTTCGGTCTCGCCCAGCCCTTCTGCCATCTGGTTGATGGTGCCGCGCAGGCGATCCACCTCGTCCCGCTCGTCCCCCACAAAGGGGAGCCGAACGTCAAAGTCACCGCAGGCGATGCTTGCCGCGGTGCGCTCCACCTGCCCCAGCGGCACCACGATGCTTCGGATAAAGTACACACCGGACAATATCGCGACTGCCAGCACCACCACCGCCAGAACTACACTGGCGATCATGACGCTCTTGATCTGTGCCTCCACAAGGGTCAGGCTGGTGACCAGCCGCAGCGCTGCCACATCCTCTGCCGCATACGGCAGGATGCAGCAGGCCGACATGACCCACTCGCCGGATTCTGTCCGGTAGACCGCCACGCCCAGACCGTCTGAAGCATTCTGCGCGTGCTCAAAGTCCTCTCTTGTGAGGATGCCCTCGGCATCCGTTCCGCTGGACGCCGCAATGACATGACCGTAGCTGTCCAGCAGGATGAATTCGTATTTATCCTTATCGGAAAACTGCTCCACCATGCGGCGCAGTGCAAGGCTCCGGTTGGCCGCCGCGCTCTGCACCGTGTCACCGGTGTACATCTTGAGCTGGCCGCTCACCGAGGAAAACCGGCGGTACATTGCCTGCTGCACGCCGTTGTAATAGCCCTTGGTGCAGCTGTAGGCAAACATCACCTCTGCCACGATGATCAGCAGCACGATGATCAGAAGGTTGCCGCGCAGCCAGCGCCGCGTGATCCCGCTCCGCATCGTCGTCTTCCTCCTTTCCCTCTCGTCGCTGTGTCTGAAAGCGCTCCGGGCGGTACGCGGTTTATTCCTCCCAGCGGTAGCCGTAGCCCCAGACCGTCATGATGTGGGTCGGGTGGCTCGGCTCATCCTCCACCTTCATGCGCAGGCGGCGGATGTTCACATCCACGATCTTCACATCGCCAAAGTAGTTCTCGCCCCAGACCCCTTTCAGGATCTTTTCGCGCACAAGTGCGATCCCGGGGTTGTGGAAGAACAGCTCCATGATCTGGAACTCCACCTGCGTCAGCTCAATGGGCTGCCCCGCCTTGAGCAGCAGGCGGCGGTTCTCATCCAGCACAAAATCGCCGCTGGTCAGCATCCCCCGCGCATTCTCCTCCCGCTCCTCGCCGGAAGAGCGGATGACACGGCGGCAAAGCGCTTCCACGCGCGCCAGCAGCTCGCTGACGCTGAACGGCTTGGTCATGTAATCGTCTGCGCCGATGGACAGGCCCCGGATCTTATCCTGCTCCTGCCCCTTGGCACTGAGCATGATGATGCCGATCTGCTGGTCGGTGCGGCGGATGGTCTCACAGAGCGAAAAGCCGTTCATCCCCGGCAGCATGATGTCCAAAATCGCCGCATCACAGCCCGGCTTCTGCTCCAGCAGCGGCAGGGCTGCCTCGGCGCTTTCCGCTTCCACAGCCTCCATCCCGGCAAGGCGAAGGTTCAGTGCGATCATTTCCCGGATATTCGCCTCATCTTCTACGACAAGTACACGGATCATAAAAACATTTCCTCCGTTTTTTAGTTCAACAGATGCAGTGCCTTGGACAGCCGGTAGCTCTTGTCCGTGATCACTGCGTCCGGTGCCAGCTTCGCCTGCATCTGGCGGGACGCCACGATGCCAAGACGGGTCCAGCCCGCAGAGTTTGCTGCCGTGGGGGCCAGACGCACCGTCATCACAAGCTTGTCCTCGTCCACGGTGCGCAGCTCCACTGCACCTTCGTATTGCTCGCTGTCGGTCAGCTTGAGGTTGCCCTCCCACTCCATCGGCAGTTCAATGTAACAATTGGTCTCTTCGTCCAGCAGACCAAAGCTCTTTTCCGGCTTGCGGTTGGTATAATCCATCCAGACGATAAAATCCATGCGGCGGCTCTGGCTCAGGTTCATCAGACCCGCTTCGTCCGGCTGGGTCGGGATCTCCACGATGCCGTCCCGGTCCAGATCCCGGCTGACCAGCCCCGGCACATTGCGCAGGGAGGCCGTGTAGAGGTTGTCCGCACTGATGCGGGTCGCCGGCACCATCTGCCGCAGCGTTTCATCAAAGCGCAGCAGCACCGAGGCAAGGTTGTTGCCGGAGATGCCGGTGTAGCCGTCCAGCACCAGATAGTGCTTGCTGTCCGAGCCAACGCCCGCCGCCACCGAGGCACAGCCGGAGAATTTATCCGCCGAAAGCCCCATCACCGCCACCTGCTGGAACATCCCGTCACGGTCTACGGTCAGCAGCTCGATCTGCACACTGCCGGTCTCCTGCGGTGACATCAGGATCAGGTCCTGATTTCCCCCGCCGGTGATGTCTTCCACCAGATACTGCTCGTACTGCTGCTCCAGAATGACGAGCAGCTGTCCGTTTTTATAAGAATATACCGCAAGATAACGATCGCCCTGCGCGGCGGTATACCCCACGACGAGCTGCCGCTCCTCACCGGACTGGAGCTGCGCCAGGCTGACCCGCTCCACCGTCTCTGCCAGACCTTCCACGTTCTGGCGCACCTTCCATTCTCCCGCATCGTTCTTTTGCAGCACAGCGATGCAGACATTCGGGCTTTGCGCAGTCGTATACAGCACCGCCGCATCCTGCTGGCCGTCACCGTCCAGATCCTGCAAAACGAACGGGGAAAGAAGCTCCCCTTCGATCGGGTATTTGAGCTGAGCGCTCTGTCCCAGCCAATCATTCAGCGCCGCCTGCACATCGCCGTAATCGCCGGACAGGCGCGGCGCACGCAGAAGCTCCTCCACCGGAGTCTTGTCGGAGGGGAATGCTGCGGTACAGCCCGCCAGTGCAGCGCAGAGCAGCATGACTGCCAGCAGCCGCCATCCCTGTTGCAAGATCTTCAACCGCGTTCCCTCCTTTGGCAAAAAGCTGTTTTGCCCAAAACTACACTAGTTTAAGTATATCACGCCAAACCCGCAATTCCAATACCGATTTCCTCGCCTGCCAAAACAAAAACACCCTCTCCCATCTCTGGGAAAGGGTGTTCTATCACTGTTTATACAGTCAGAGTCGATTAGACGAGCTCCAGAACTGCCATCTCAGCAGCATCGCCGCGGCGAGCGCCGATCTTGATGATGCGGGTGTAGCCGCCGTTGCGGTCAGCGTACTTGGGGCTGATCTCATCAAACAGCTTCTTTGCAACATCTTCCTTGGTGATATAAGCATAAACCTGACGCTTGGTGTGCAGGTCGCTTGCCTTGCCAAGGGTGATCATCTTCTCGGCCATGGAACGAACGTCCTTAGCGCGAGTGACAGTGGTCTCAATCTTGCCATTCTCTAACAGGTAGGTAACCATAGCGCGCATCATAGCTTTGCGGCTGTCGCTGGTTCTACCGAGCTTTCTGGTACCGGGCATCCCGTTTCACTCCTTAAATTAATCTAATTAGTCCTCATCCGAGCTCAGCTTGAAGCCGAGGGAGTCCAGCTTTGCCATGACTTCCTCCAGGCTCTTACGACCGAGGTTACGAACCTTCATCATTTCGTCCTCGCTCTTGCTGACCAGATCTTCCACCGTGTTGATGCCTGCGCGCTTGAGGCAGTTGAAGGAACGCACGCTCAGATCCAGCTCTTCGATGGTCATCTCCAGAGCCTTCTCCTTGTCGTCGTTGGTCTTTTCAACCATGATCTCTGCGCCGGCAGCCTCGTCCGACAGGTTGACGAACAGGTTCAGGTGCTCGGTCAGCACGCGGGCAGCCAGAGAAACGGCCTCCTGCGCATTGATCGTGCCATCCGTCCAAACTTCGATCGTCAGCTTATCGTAATCGATCGCCTGACCAACACGAGTGCTCTCGACGTTATAATTCACCTTGAGCACAGGGGTGTAAATGCTGTCAACGGGAAGAGTGTTGATATCATTCTTCTCGATGATAGCCTGTTTGTTGCGCTCTGCGGGCACATAACCGCGGCCTCTGTCGAAGGTCAGCTCCATGACGAGCTTAGCGCCCTCGCCCAGGGTTGCAATGTGCCACTCAGGGTTCAGAATTTCGATATCATCGCCCTTGTTGATGTTTTCAGCGGTGACCTCACAGGGGCCAATTGCCTCAACACGCACTGTCTTCGAGCCTTCCGTGTACAGCTTTGCAGCGATACCCTTCAGGTTCAGGACAATTTCGGTAACGTCTTCCTTGACGCCCTCAATGGTGGAGAACTCGTGAACAACGCCATCGATCTTGACGCTGGTCACGGCGACACCGGGCAGAGAGGAAAGAAGCACACGACGCAGGCTATTGCCCAGTGTGATGCCAAAGCCACGCTCCAGAGGCTCTGCCACGAATTTGCCGTAGCGACCGTCCGGGGACAGGCTTGCCGTTTCGATTTTGGGACGTTCAATCTCCATCATATCTATGCCCTCCTTGTCAAACCGGTGCATCCACCGGCCCATTATGAATTCTTTCAAAAAAGAATGCGAAAGATAGCCATCCAGTAAGGAGGCTCGTCCTTCTTAATGGATTACTTGGAGTACAGCTCGACGATGAGGTGCTCTGCAACCTCGTAGTCGATGTCGCTGCGCTCGGGCAGCTTTGCGACGATGCCCTTCAGGGTGCCTGCCTCACGGTTCAGCCATGCGGGCAGAGCAACAACGGGAGCCTCGGGGCCAACCAGCTTTGCAAACTTTGCAGAAGAACGGCTGGACTCACGAACTTCGATCACGTCGCCTGCCTTCACCTGGTAAGAGGGGATGTTGACCTTCTTGCCGTTGACGGTGAAGTGAGCGTGAGAGGTCAGCTGGCGAGCGTCGCGGCGGGTCTGAGCAAAGCCCAGGCGGAACACGACGTTGTCCAGACGGCACTCCATGATCTGGAGCAGGTTCTCACCGGTCTTGCCGGGGCGAGACTCTGCCTTCAGGTAAGCGTTGTGGAACTGCTTCTCCAGAACGCCGTAGATGAACTTGACCTTCTGCTTCTCCTTCAGCTGCAGAGCGTACTCAGACTGCTTCTTGCGCATGTTGTTGCCGGAGTTGCGGGTGGTATTCTTCTTTGCATAGCCCATGACCGCAGGAGAAATGCCCAGGGCCTTGCAACGCTTTGCGATAGGCTGCGTATTCTTTGCCATAATTCAATTTCCTCCTTCGATCAGACACGACGGCGCTTCGGGGGACGGCAACCGTTGTGGGGGATGGGAGTCACGTCCTTGATCAGGGTGACTTCCAGGCCGGTAGCCTGAAGCGCACGGATAGCGGACTCACGGCCAGCGCCGGGGCCCTTGACGTAGACTTCAACAGTCTTCATGCCATGCTCGATCGCGACCTTCGCAGCGGTCTCAGCAGCAGACTGAGCTGCGAACGGAGTGCTCTTGCGGCTGCCGCGGAAGTTCAGGGAGCCGGAGGAGCACCAGGACACTGCATTACCCTGCAGGTCGGTGATGGTGACAACAGTGTTGTTGAAGGTAGACTGAATATGAGCCTGACCAGCTGCGATATTCTTACGCTCTTTGCGCTTCATGCGGACATTAGCGCCCTTCTTAGCGTTATTTGCACTTGCCATTTCGCAATTTCCTCCTTACTTCTTCTTGTTAGCGACAGTGCGCTTGGGACCCTTGCAGGTACGAGCATTGGTCTTGGTGCGCTGGCCGCGGCAGGGCAGGTTCTTGCGGTGGCGAGTGCCACGGAAAGACTGGATCTCAACCAGGCGCTTGATGTCCAGAGCAACGTTGCGGCGCAGGTCGCCCTCAACGATGATGTTAGCCTGATCGATGTAGTCACGGATCTTAGCCTCTTCTTCCAGAGTCAGGTCCTTGACGCGGGTATCGGGGTTGATGCCAGTTGCTTCCAGGATCTTGTTAGCAGTGGTCTGACCGATACCATAAACGTAGGTGAGACCCACCTGAACGCGCTTCTCGCGGGGCAGGTCAACGCCGGCAATACGTGCCATAGTAGTATCCTCCAAAAATCATCCCATGTCAGTGTCGGGGTCTGCGCCGGGACTCTACGCACTTGACCCCCAGGCGCCCGAATTAGCCCTGGCGCTGCTTATGCTTGGGGTTCTGGCAGATGACCATCACGCGGCCTTTGCGGCGGATGACCTTGCACTTTTCGCAGATGGGTTTCACGGAAGGGCTGACCTTCATGATGTTGAACCTCCTTTTGGTTGATTCCCTGATGTTCCTTACTTGGAACGCCAGGTGATGCGGCCCTTAGAAAGATCATAGGGCGACATTTCCACGGTAACCTTGTCCCCGGGCAGGATACGGATGAAATTGGTCCGCAGCTTGCCGGAGATGTGCGCTAAGAGGATGTGACCGCTGGGAGTGAGCTTCCCGGTGTTCTTGTCCTCGCTCAACATTTCCACCTTAAAGATGGCGTTGGGCATGGCTTCACGCACAATGCCTTCGATTTCGATGACGTCTTCTTTAGACAAGCTAATTGCCTCCTCATTGGATCTGCTCAGTTTGTCATGGATCGCGTCCCGTCTTGTTGCTGCTCTCCCCTGCTTCCTCCTCACACATACGGAACACATTTTGTGCGTACCTTTGTGCAAGCGGCTTGCCGGGCCGAGCTGCTTCAAAGCCGATCCGCGGACGGACAGGCGGCGATGAACGCCACATACTTCATCTCCTGCGGCACAAAATCCGCAAAACGGGCAGAGTATCCCTGTCCGTCGAGGAAGTATCTGGCTCCCACAGCCATTTATAGATTATACACCTTTTGTCCGCATTTTGCAAGAGTTTTTTCCGTATTTCCGATAAAAATTTCCGCCTTTTTTCAAAGGCGGAAATTTCGGAAATGTTCTGCACACCTATGTGGGGAAAGCCAAACTTTTTCAAAATTTCTTGTAAGAAATGCACAAAGTCAGACTCTTTCCGGCATCACAGGGTGAAATTGGGGTCCTCCCAGCCGATGGTCATGATCTCAGTACGGTCCTTCAGGATCGCCACCGAATGCTCAAAGTGGGCAGCCAGACCGCCGTCCTTCGTCTTGATGGTCCATCCATCGGCCAGCTGATGCACCTTGTAATCGTACTGGCAGATCATCGGCTCGATCGCGATGGTCATGCCCGGCACCAGACGCGGGCCGCGGCCTGCGTGACCAAAGTTGGGGATCTCCGGATCCTCGTGCAGCTCCTTGCCGGTACCATGACCGACAAAGTCCCGCACCACCGAGAAGCCTGCGTTCTCGCAGTAGGTCTGCACCGCATAGCCGATATCGCCCACACGGTTGCCCGCCACAGCCTGCGCAATGCCCAGATGCAGCGCTTCCTTGGTGACCTCCAGCAGACGCTGCGCCTCCAGATCGACCTTGCCCACCGCATAAGTGCAGGCGTTGTCGCCGTTGAAGCCGTCGATCTTGGCACCGGTGTCGATGCTGACGATGTCGCCCGGACGGATGACCTCCGACTTGGAGGGGATGCCATGGATGACCGTATCATTCAGGCTGATGCATGCCGAACCGGGGAAGCCGTACAGCCCCTTGAAGTTGGGCTTGCCGCCGTGCTTGATGATGAAATCATAGATGAGCTTATCCAGCTCCCAGGTCGTCATACCGGCTTCGATATGCTCCCCGGCGTATTTCAGGGCTGCGGCGCTCAAAGCATTGGCACGGCGCATACCGTCCAATTCTTTTGCATTCTTGATCTGGATCACGATTACGCCTCCAAAGCCTTCATGACTTCTGCCGTAGTCTCCTCAATGGAGGGGCAGAACTTGATCTCCGCCAGCTTGCCGCGGCTGCGGTAGAACTCTACCAGCGGCTCGGTCTGCTCGTGATATGCCTTCAGGCGATCCAGCACGGTCTCGGGCTGGTCGTCCTTGCGGATGACAATCGCACCGCCGCAGCAGTCGCAGACACCTTCCGTCTTGCTCTTCTTATTGATGATGTGGTAGCTTGCGCCGCACTTCTCGCAGACACGGCGGCCGCTCATGCGCTCCACGATCACAGCATCCTCGACCTGCAGCTCCAGCACCTTGTCGATGCGGATGCCCATCGTCTCGATGGCCTCCGCCTGTGCAATGGTACGGGGCACACCGTCCAGAATGAAACCATTTGCGCAGTCTGCCTGTGCCAGACGCTCGTTCAGGATGCCGATGATGACTTCATCGGGCACCAGCGCGCCTGCATCCATAAAGCTCTTTGCCTTCAGGCCCATCTCGGTGCCTTCCTTGACAGCGGCGCGCAGGATGTTGCCCGTGCTGATCGAGGGGATGTTCAGCTTTGCACAGATGATCTCTGCCTGAGTGCCTTTGCCGGCACCGGGTGCGCCCAACAGGATCAGATTCATAAGATAGCTCCTTTCCTTTTTCAGGACAAGTTCATTGATATTGTCTGATTCAAAACAAAAAAGCACTGAAAAGTCTGAGCGTACTCTCCTTTCCAGTGCTTTCTCGCATCAGTTATTGTGTTAGGATCAACCGAGGAAACCCTTGTGGTTGCGCATCGTCATGAAGCTGTCGAGGCTGCGGGTGGTATCGAGTGCCACACCGACCACGATCAGCAGGCTGGTACCGCCCAGCTGGATGCTCATACCGGTCAGGTTGCCCAGAATGATCGGCAGCACTGCCACCGCAGCCAGGAAGATCGCGCCGATGAGGGTGATCTTGTTCAGGGTGCGGGTGATGAAATCGCTGGTCGGCTTGCCGGGACGGAAGCCGGGGATCGAGCCGTTGTTGCGGCGCAGATTGTTAGCGATCTCAACGGGGTTGTACTGCAGGGCTACATAGAAGTAGTTGAATGCCAGGATCAGCAGCAGGTAGATCACGACGTACAGCCAGGAGGTGTAATTGAAGGTATGGAAGAATGCATACCACACCGGATGTGCTGCCTGATCGATCTGCAGGAAGCTGCCGATCGTACCAGGGATCGAGACCAGAGCAGAAGCGAAGATGATGGGCATAACGCCGCTCATGTTCAGCTTCAGGGGCAGGTAGCTGTTCTGACCGCCCATCTGCTTGCGGCCCACCACACGCTTTGCGTACTGGATGGTGATGCGGCGCTCTGCGTTCGTCATGATAACAACGAACACAACAGCGACCAGCGCCAGGACCAGCAGCAGCGGCAGCAGGATGTAGAACTGGGGCTCCCCAGCCGCTGCGCGGGTCAGCAGACCAGCCACAGTGGTGTACAGGGAGGACCAGTTGGAAACGATCGAAGCAAAAATCAGGAGAGAGATACCGTTGCCGATACCCTTGTCATCGATCTGCTCGCCGCACCAGGTAACCAGCTGGCTGCCTGCTACGAAGGAAGCAATGATGACCACAGCGGCGAAGACGCCGGCTGCGCCGGAAGTGTACTTCAGTGCGCCCATATTGCGGATCACAAAGTAGTAACCAATGCTCATGATCAGAGCGATCACGGCACCAGCGTACCGGTTGATCTGCTGCATCTTCTGCTGACCGTCGGCTTCCTTTGCCAGATTTTCCAGCGCAGGGATCGCAACGGTGAGAAGCTGCACAATAATGGAGGCGTTGATATAGGGTGTCACACCTAACGCGAAGAGCGTGCAGCGGGCCAGGGCACCACCGCTCATCATATTCAGATACGAGAGCATGTCGCCGTTTGCAAACATTGCCGACAGAGCAACGTCAGAGACAAACGGAACAGGGATGGCACAGCCCAGACGGTACACCACGAGGATCGCCAGCGTGAACAGAAGACGATTTTTGAGCTCGGGGATCTTCCATGCGTTACGGAATGTTTGGAACACCTTACATCACCTCAGCCTTTCCGCCTGCCTTCTCGATTTTCTCTTTGGCAGAAGCGGAATAGGCTGCGGCCTTCACGGTCAGAGCCTTGGTCAGCTCGCCGTTGCCCAGGACCTTAATACCGTCCAGGGTCTTCTTGACCAGACCCTTTGCCTTCAGAGCATCGGTATCGACAACGTCGCCCGCGTTGAAAGCAGCTTCCAGATCTGCCACATTGACGATGGCGTACTGGGTAGCGAAGATGTTGTTAAAGCCAACCTTGGGCAGGCGGCGTGCCAGAGGCATCTGGCCGCCCTCGAAACCAGCGTGCTTCACGCCGGAACGGGCCTTCTGGCCCTTGCTGCCGTAGCCGGCAGTCTTGCCATTGCCGGAGCCAATGCCGCGGCCCTTGCGGGTAGCAGCCTTGTTTGCGCCGGGAATCGCGTGTAATTCATGAAGCTTCATTGCGTGTACCCCCTGCTGTTACGCTTCGGTGACGCTCAGCAGGAAGCCGATCTTCTTGATCTTGCCCTGCGTTGCGGCATTGTCAGGCTGAACGGTAACGTCGCCCGGCTTCTTCAGGCCCAGAGCCTCAGCGGTAGCGATCTGCTTCACGCCGCGGCCAATCAGGCTCTTCTTCAGCTCGATCTTGAGCATCTTATCTGCCATGTTCCGTTACCTCCTTAACCCAGAATTTCTTTCACGGTCTTGCCGCGCTTCTCAGCGACGGACTCCGCGCTGACCAGGCCGCACAGACCTGCGAAGGTAGCAGAAACAACGTTGATGGGGTTGTTAGAACGCATAGACTTCGCACGGATGTCCTTGATGCCAGCAGCCTCAATGACCGCACGCACCGGGCCGCCGGCGATCATGCCGGTACCAGCAGCAGCGGGCTTGAGCAGGACGGCGCCAGCGCCGTACTTGCCGACGATCTCGTGGGGGATGGTGGTGCCCTTCAGGGCGATCTTGTGCATGTTCTTCTTAGCAGCTGCCTCGCCCTTGCGGATTGCCTCAGGCACTTCGCCAGACTTGCCGATGCCATAACCGATGGTGCCCTTGCCGTCGCCCACGACAACCAGAGCAGCGAACTTCATGACGCGGCCGCCCTTGACAGTCTTGGAAACGCGGTTGATGGAGACAACCTTGGTGATCATGCCGTCGTCTTCACGGTTTCTCATAGCCATAATGTGTTTCCTCCTCTCATTACAGCTTCAGGCCGCCCTCACGGGCGCCATCAGCCAGGGCCTTAACACGGCCATGATAAACGTAACCGCCACGGTCGAAAACGACCTCGGTGATGCCCTTTTCCAGAGCCTTTGCTGCGACCTTCTTGCCGATCTCAGCTGCGGCCTCGATGTTGCCACCGTTGCCGTTGAAGTCCTTGTCCATAGTGGACGCCGACACCAGGGTCACGCCCTGCTCATCGTCGATGATCTGAGCGTAAATGTGCTTGGCGGAGCGGAAAACATCCAGACGGGGACGTGCTGCGGTGCCGCTGATCTTGTTACGAACACGGCGATGACGACGAAGACGAGCTTCGTTCTTGTCGATCTGCTTAACCATTGTCTTTCACTCCTTACCTTATTTCTTGCCCTTACCGGCCTTGCCTTCTTTGTGCTTGACGACCTCGCCCTTGTAGCGAATGCCCTTGCCCTTGTAAGGCTCAGGCTTCTTCAGAGCGCGGATCTCAGCAGCATACTGGCCGACCTTCTGCTTGTCGATACCGGTAACAGTGAAGTTATTGGGATCCTGCCAGACGATGGTGCAGTCCTCAGTATCAGGAACATTGACCTGATGAGAGAAGCCCAGGTTCATGACCAGGTTGGAGCCCTGCTTCTGGCAGCGCAGACCAACACCGACGATCTCCATTTCCTTCTTGTAGCCCTCGGTAACACCAGTGACCATGTTAGCGATCAGGGTGCGGGTCAGGCCGTGCAGGCTGCGAGCCTCAGCTTCGTCATTGGGGCGGGTAACCAGAACCTCATTGCCCTCGACCTTGACGGTCATCAGGGAATGATAGTTGGAATTCAGAGTACCCTTGGGGCCCTTGACGGTGATGTTGTGGTCTGCCTCGTTGACAGTGACCTCAACGCCGGCAGGAATGACGATGGGTTTTCTTCCAATTCTCGACATTGTCTTTTACCCCTTTCTTACCACACAAAAGCCAGGACCTCGCCGCCAACGTGCGCAGCACGAGCAGCCTTATCGGTCATGATGCCCTTGGAAGTGGAAATGATTGCGGTGCCCAGGCCCTTCATGACCTTCGGCATATCTTCGCAGTTGGTGTAGATGCGCAGGCCGGGCTTGGACACACGGCGCAGGCCAGCGATGACGGGCTCGCCGTTTGCCTGATACTTCAGAGTGCAAACGATGGTGCCCTGAACGGTGTCGTTCTTGACCTGCATACCCTTGATGTAGCCCTCGTCAACCAGAATCTGGCAGATAGCCTTCTTCATGTTGGAAGCGGGGATCTCCACAGAAGGGTGTTTGGCAGTGCTAGCGTTGCGGATGCGAGTCAGCAGGTCCGCGATAGGATCAGTAATCTGCATGCCACTAACCTCCTTAGATTAGCTCTCAAATGATTTATAATGATACCGCCCCGAAACAACTGTTTGCCCGGGGCGGGATCCGACAAAAATGTTTACCGGTTTCCGGTCAAATTACCAAGAAGCCTTCTTGACGCCCGGGATCTCGCCCTTGTAGGCCAGCTCACGGAAGCACACACGGCACACGCCGTACTTACGCAGCACGGAGTGGGGACGGCCGCAGATGCGGCAGCGGGTGTATGCACGGGTGGAGAACTTAGCAGGACGGGACTGCTTGAGCTTCATAGACAGTTTAGCCATTGTACAAATCTCCTCCCTTATTCCTCGGTAGCGAACGGAGCGCCCAGAGCCTTCAGCAGCTCCTTGCCCTCTTCGTCAGTCTTAGCGGTGGTGACGAAGCAAACGTCCATACCACGGATCGCGTCGACCTTCTCGAAATCGATCTCAGGGAAGATGGTCTGCTCCTTGATGCCGCAAGCGAAGTTACCGCGGCCGTCGAAGCCGTTGCCGTTGATGCCGCGGAAGTCGCGGACACGGGGCAGGGCGATGCTGAAGAAGCGATCGACGAACTCGTACATACGCTCACCGCGCAGGGTGACCTTGCAACCAATGGGAGTGCCCTGGCGCAGCTTGAAGTTAGCAACGCTCTTCTTGGCACGGCAGACGACTGCCTTCTGGCCAGTGATCTGGCCCAGATCCTTCATAACAGCCTCGAGGATCTTCTCGTTTTCCTTGGCTTCGCCGCAGGCAACGTTGATGACGACCTTATCGAGCTTGGGGATCTGCATAACGCTCTTGTAACCGAACTTCTTGTTCAGAGCAGGAGCAATTTCATTGACATACTGTTCTTTCAAACGAGCCATTGTTCCGTACTCCTTTCTTACAGTTCAGCGCCGCACTTCTTGCAGACGCGGACGTTCTTGCCGTCCTTTTCAATGTGGCCAACGCGCACAGCCTTGCCGCACTTGGGGCAGATGGGCATGACCTTGGATGCGTACATAGCACCCTCAGCCTTCACGATGCCGCCCTGCTCGCCCTGACGGCGGGGCTTGACGTGCTTGGTAACCATGTTCTGGCCTTCAACAATGACCTTGCCTTCGGAGGGGCTCACCTGCAGGACCTTGCCGGTGTGGCCCTTGTCCTTGCCGCTGATGATCATAACGTTGTCGCCGGTTTTAACATGAAGATTATTCATTTTTAAAACCTCCTTACAGCGATTCCGGAGCCAGGCTCAGGATCTTGGTGTAGCCGGCCTCGCGCAGCTCGCGAGCAACAGGTCCAAAGATACGGGTACCCTTGGGGTTCTTGTCGGCATTGACGATAACGGCGGCGTTCTCATCGAAACGGATGTAGGAGCCGTCGTCGCGGCGGACGCCGTGCTTGCTGCGTACGATAACAGCCTTAACGACATCGCCCTTCTTCACGGAGCCGCCGGGGGCTGCCTTCTTAACAGAGCAGACCACGACGTCACCAATATTAGCGTATCTCTTGCGGGTGCCGCCCAGCACACGGAAGCACATCAGCTCCTTGGCACCGGTGTTGTCGGCAACTTTGAGATAAGTTTGCATCTGAACCATTTCAGATATCTCCTTTCAAACTGTTCAAAGCAGCGGGCGAAGAATTCTTACTTCGCCTTCTCAACGATACGGACCAGGCGCCAGCGCACATCCTTGCTCAGGGGGCGGCACTCCATGATCTCAACACGGTCGCCGATACCGCACTCGTTCTGCTCGTCACGAGCCTTGAACTTCACGGTACGCTTCAGGATCTTCTTGTACAGGGGGTGCTGCACGCTATCCTTAACGGCAACCACGATGGTCTTATCCATCTTGTCGGACACAACAACGCCGACGCGGGTCTTTCTCAGATTACGTTCTTCCATCGTTTAACCTCCTTACTGCTTCTCAGCCAGAACGGTCATCACGCGAGCGATGTCCTTCTTGACTGCTTCGATGCGGCCGGGGTTCTCCAGCTGGTTGATGGCATGCTGGAAACGCAGGTTAAACAGTTCAGCCTTCAGATCTGCCAGCTTGCTGGTCAGCTCTGCGGTCTGCATTTCGCGGAGTTCATTAGCCTTCATTGGTGCCATCCTCCTTCACGGAGTCCTCACGGACAACAAATTTGCACTTGATGGGCAGCTTGTGCATAGCCAGACGCATTGCCTCACGAGCAGTTGCCTCATCGACATCTGCCAGCTCGAACAGGACACGGCCGGGCTTGACAACAGCAACCCAGTATTCGGGAGAGCCCTTACCGGAGCCCATGCGGGTCTCAGCGGGCTTCTCGGTGACGGGCTTATCGGGGAAGATCTTGATCCAGACCTTGCCGCCACGCTTGATATAACGAGTCATGGCGATACGAGCAGACTCGATCTGTGCGGAAGAGATCCAAGCCGGCTCCAGGGCAACCAGACCGTACTGGCCCTGGCACACCACGTTGCCGCGGGTAGCCTTGCCGGTCATGCGGCCGCGATGGACGCGGCGGTACTTAACACGCTTAGGCAGTAACATTACTTGTTGCCTCCTTCCTTCTTCTGAGCGGTCTTAGCGCTCTTGAGGACCTCGCCCTTGTAGACCCACACCTTAACGCCGATGCGGCCGTAGGTGGTAGCTGCCTCTGCAAAGCCGTAGTCAATGTCAGCACGCAGAGTCTGCAGGGGGATGGTGCCCTCGTGGTAGCTCTCGGTACGAGCGATATCAGCGCCGCCCAGACGGCCGGAGCACATTGCCTTGATGCCCTTTGCGGGAACGGTTGCACGATCGCGGGGGCTCATAGCGTTGCGCATGCACTGCTTCATCGCACGACGGAAGGTCACGCGGTTCTCCAGCTGGCGAGCGATATCCTCAGCAACCAGCTGAGCGTTGGTAGCAGCGCTCTTGACCTCGATGACATTGACGATAACAGTCTTGCCATACTCCTTGGTCAGCTTGTTCTGCAGAGCGATGCGCTCTTCGCCGCCCTTGCCGATGACCATACCGGGCTTGGAGCAGTAGATGTTGACGGTGACGCGAGGAGCAGAAGTGGAAGGATCCACAGTACGCTCGATCTCGATCTTGGGGACACCAGCGTCCTTCAGCTGAGCCTTCAGCTCAGTACGGATCTTGTGATCCTCGACGAGGTTCTCGCTGAAATCCTTCTTGGAGGCAAACCAGCGGCTGTCCCAGTCTTTAATAACGCCGACACGAATGCCGTGCGGATTTACTTTCTGGCCCATTGTTTTCCCTCCTTACTGTTTCTCTTTCAGAACAACGGTCATGTGGCTGGTGCGCTTCAGGATGCGGTAGCCGCGGCCCTGTGCACGAGGCATCATGCGCTTCAGCGTCGGGCCGGGGCAAACAAAGCACTCGGCGACGTAGAGGTTGTTCTTGTCCATATTGAAGTTGTTTTCCGCATTAGCGGCTGCAGACTTCACCAGCTTCAGAAGGGGCTCACAAGCTGCCTTCGGGGTGTACTGCAGGATTGCCAGCGCTTCGTCCAGGGGCTTGTTACGGATCAGATCCATAACGATAGACACCTTACGGGGACTAATGCGGGCATAGCGAAGAATTGCCCGAGCTTCCATGTTATGTTCCTCCCTCTATTACTTAGAATTACCGGTGTGGCCCTTGAAGGTACGGGTGGGAACGAACTCACCCAGCTTGTGGCCAACCATATCCTCGGTCACGTACACAGGCACATGCTTGCGGCCGTCATGAACGGCAAAGGTGTGACCAACGAATTCGGGGAAGATCGTGGAGGCACGGCTCCAGGTCTTGATGACCTGCTTCTTGCCGGAAGCGTTCATCGCTTCAACGTGCTTCATAAGAGCAGCCTGGACGAAAGGTCCTTTTTTAATGCTTCTACCCATTGTCTTAAACTCCTCTCTTACTTACCTGCACGCTTCACGATCAGCTTATCGGAGCGCTTATGATGCTTGCGAGTCTTGAGACCCAGAGCGGGCTTGCCCCAAGGAGTCATAGGACCGGTGTGGCCGATGGGTGCACGACCCTCGCCACCGCCGTGGGGGTGATCGCAGGGGTTCATGACAGTACCACGGCTGCCGGGACGGACGCCCATGTGACGCTTACGGCCAGCCTTGCCCAGGTTGACGTTCTCGTGGTCAACGTTGGAGACCTGACCGATAACTGCGGTGCAGTTGACGGGCACATTGCGCATCTCACCGGAGGGCAGACGAACCAGAGCGTAGCCGTTCTCCTTAGCCATCAGCTGAGCCATGTTGCCAGCGGAACGAACCAGCTGAGCGCCGTGGCCGGGGTACAGCTCGATGTTGTGGATGATGGTACCGACAGGGATGTTAGCCATGGGCAGGCAGTTGCCGGGCTTGATGTCAGCGCCAGCGCCGCTCACGATCACATCGCCGACCTTCAGTCCGTCGGGAGCGATGATGTAGCTCTTGACGCCATCGGTGTACTCGACCAGAGCGATGAATGCGCTGCGGTTCGGATCGTACTCGAGGGTCAGAACAGTTGCATTGATATCGGTCTTCTGACGCTTGAAGTCGATGACACGATACTTGGTGCGGTTGCCGCCGCCGTGGTGACGGACGGTGATGCGACCAGTGTTGTTGCGGCCGCTGTGCTTCTTCATGGGCTCCAGCAGGCTGCGCTCAGGCTCGACCTTGGACAGAACGCTGTAATCAGTAACAGTCATGCCACGGCGGCCCGGAGTAGTCGGCTTATACTTTTTGATAGCCATTTGCTATTCTCCTTTGTATATCTTATGAATTATTATCGGGGTCATATCCCCATAGAGGAACCCTCGGCGGGTTCGATTAGACCATGCTGTTGAAGAACTCGATTTCCTTGGAGTCCTTGGTCAGGGTCACGATCGCCTTCTTGGTAGCAGCGGTGTAACCAGCGTGCATACCCTGGCGGCGGAAGCGGCCACGGACAGACATGGTGTTGACCTTCTCAACCTTGGTGCCGGGGAACAGGACTTCAACAGCCTGAGCGATCTCGACCTTGGTTGCGTCGGTAGCGACCTTGAAGGTGTACTTCTTATCAGCGATGCCAGCCATGGAGTTCTCGGTAATGACCGGCTTCAGGATGATATCATGTGCGGTTTTCATTAGCCAAGCACCTCCTCGAGCTTCTTCGCTGCGTCGACGCTGATGATCAGCTTGTCGGCGTTCAGCACATCGTAGGTGTTCACGCTGCCTGCGAAAGTGGTCTTGACACCAGCAATGTTGCTAGCGCTCTTGACGAACTTTGCATCGACAGTCTCGTTGACCAGCAGGTTCTTCTTGCCAGCGCCAACAGCGTTCAGCATTGCAACCACTGCCTTGGTCTTGTACTCGTCGCAGACGAACTTATCAACAACGACCATGTTGCCGTTAGCAGCCTTGTCGGACAGGACGCTCAGCAGAGCCAGGCGCTTGACCTTGTTGTTGATGTGGTAGTTGTAGCTGCGGGGCTTGGGGCCCAGAGCAACGCCGCCGTGAGTCCACTGCGGAGCGCGGATGGAACCCTGACGAGCATGGCCGGTGCCCTTCTGACGCCAAGGCTTCTTGCCGCCGCCGGAAACTTCCTTGCGGATCTTGGTGTTCTGGGTGCCCTGACGCTGATTTGCCAGGAAGTTCACCACAGCAATGTGGACAGCCTTCTCATTCGGGGTGATGCCGAACACGGCGTCGGAAAGCTCGATCTCGCTAACATGCTGACCGTTCATATCGACTACATTAAACTTTGCCATTGTAGCTTTCCTCCTTACGCCTTCACGCTGTTAGCCAGAGTGACGATGGTGCCCTTGGAACCGGGGACCGCACCCTTGACAGCGATCAGATTGTTCTCGGTGTCAACCTTGACAACGGTCAGGTTCTGCACGGTGACGCGCACAAAACCCATGTGACCGGGCAGGCGCTTGCCGGGGAACACACGAGAGGGATCGGAAATAGCGCCCATAGAACCTGCATGACGAGCGACAGGACCAGTGCCGTGGCTCTCACGCAGACGGTGCTGACCGAAGCGCTTGATAACGCCCTGGTAGCCCTTACCCTTGGAAACACCTGCAACGTCGACCTTGTCGCCTGCTGCGAAGACATCAGCCTTCAGCACGTCGCCAACGTTCATTGCAGAGATGTCGTCCAGACGGAACTCACGCAGGGTCTTCTTGGGAGCAACGTTTGCCTTCTTGAAGTGACCTGCTGCTGCCTTGTTGACCTTCTTAGCGGAAACCTCGCCGAAGCCCAGCTGGACAGCCTGATAACCATCGCTCTCGACGGTCTTCTTCTGCACGACGGTGCAGGGACCAGCCTCGATGACGGTCACGGGGATGACCTTGCCGTTCTCATCGAACAGCTGAGTCATACCGACCTTCTTGCCGATAATGCCTTTAACCATTTTCTTTTTCCTCCTGTAAAGGTTATTGGTTGGCGGCGCACGTCACCGCCAACATGACCCCTCGGGAAACGAGGGCATCGTGTCAGATCAATTACAGCTTGATCTCGATGTCCACGCCAGCGGGGAGCTGGAGGCTCATCAGAGCCTCGACCGTCTTATTGGACGGCTTCAGAATGTCGATCAGACGCTTGTGAGTGCGGCTCTCGAACTGCTCGCGGCTATCCTTGTACTTGTGAGTAGCACGCAGGATAGTGACGATCTCGCGATCGGTGGGCAGAGGGATGGGGCCGGACACGCGAGCACCAGTGTGCTTTGCGGTCTCCACGATCTTCTCTGCTGCGGCATCGATGAGCTGAGCATCATAGCTCTGCAGACGGATTCTGATTTTCTCTTTGACTGCCATTGCTTACGCCTCCTGAAAAATTGTTTTGCCCTAGGCGAGCCGATAAATCTCTACACAGTTCCGGGTGTTCCTCGATTTGGCACTATAAAAGCCGGTGAACCGCATGGCAGTTCTCCCGGAAACATATAAGCAAATCAAATCCGAACATTGGTTCCTCCCGTTTCGCAGAAGCATCCTTCCGCCGAGGGAACATATTCCATCGCTGTCAGTAATTTTTTCGCCCGGTTCTAAGATCGGACATACTCCGCGGAAATAACCCATCACGACTATCGCCGGATGACAACCTCCCGCATCTACGCATATCGTTTGGACTTGCACGACTTGTATCGCACAAGTCTCTTGCAGCCGAGAAACATTCTATCACATCTTCGTTCATTTGGCAAGCGTTTTTTGAAAAAAATTACGCATTTTCTTTTTTATTTTTCTCATTTTCTCTTTGTGCGACAATTTCTGTGCAAGATGCACAATTTAAGGGCAGTCTTTGGCAAAGAAGACCCCGCCGGAGCGCCTTCTTTCCACAACCAGTATGGGCAGATGTGGAAAGATTATACCTATATATAGAGAAAGCTGCCCGATGCGAATCGTCCGGATCGTAAACTGTACCCAAAACATAAAAGCTCCCCCGAAGGGGAGCTTTTATCGCACGCAATATCTCAGAGGGGGATCCTTCCTCCTCATTTTTTTTTGAGCTGTTCTTCCAGCTTCTCTCTGGGGGTCACATAGACGGTAGTGTACACCTCGTACAACACCATGCCGGGCTTTGCACCATTGGCTTTCCAGATGTTCTTGACCTCGGTGGTGTCCACAGCGACCTTTGCCGCCGCACCCGCCTTGAATGCACTGGAATGGAGCACCGCCAGCTCTGCCGCCTCCTGCCTGGTGGTGTCCGGGATATCCTCGCCGCGGCTCATGACTACGACATGGCTGCCGGGGGCTTTCTGTACATGGAACCACAGATCCTTGCCGCGTGCCATGTGCAGGGTGAGCTTGTCGTTCTGGGCGTTGTTGCGCCCGACCAGGATCTCAAAGCCATCGCTGGAGGTAAAGCGGAGGAAGTCCGCCGGTTTCTGCTTTTTGTCCCTCTGCTTGTAGTATTTCAGATACCCCTGACTTTTCAGCTCTGCGCGGATCTCGTTGAGTGCCGCCTCACCGGAAGCCGACTCCACCTCGTAGAGCACCGTTTCCAGATACGCGATCTCTTTTTCGCCCTCTGCGAGCAGATCCACCAGCATCCGGGCAGCGGTCTGCTTCTTCTTGTAGTTCTTGAAGAAGCTCTGCGCGTTCTGGCTGGGGGTAAAGCGCAGATCCAGCGGGATGGTGACCTCTTTGCCCTCATCGTACCAGTTCTGCACCGTGATGCTCTTCATGCCCTTTTCTGCCAGATAGAGGTTTGCGGAGAGCAGCTCGCCGTACAGACGGAGCTTTTCGCTCTTGCCGCTGGCAGCAAGTTCTTCCTTACGGGCTGCCTGCTTGCGGATGGCGCGGTCATACATATTGTGTACCGCCTTGTGCAGCTCCTTGCTCTTGGTGCGCAGGCGCTCGGCGCGATCCTTTTCCGCGTAGTAGCCTTCCAGCAGCTCGTTGAAGCCGCCCCATTCCTTAATAAGGTACTGCTCGCCGTACTGCTGCGGGCGGAAGAAGGTGAACTCCACCGGCTTGCCGTCCGGCGCAGTGATGCTGCACGGGCAGCCGCCCGCATCATGCAGCTCCTTCAGCTCGTCCACCGCTGCCATGAGCCGGCGCTTCTGGTCAGCCGTCAGCTCGTTTGCGATCAGATGCTCGCCGTTGAACGCACGCCACGCAGCTTCCCGGCAGACCACCGGACCCACGCCTGCGACTGTCTTGTTCAGCGCATCTGCCACCGGCAGATCCCGCTCGCACGCCGCCGCCACAATGGAAGCGGAGCTGACCGCCAGAAAGTCCGGGCGGGCAGGCTTGGGCGGGGTGGTGTAGGGCAGGCCCGGCAGAAGCTGCCGCACATCGCTGTCCTCAAAGTCCACCCGCTTGAGTGCGTCGATGATCTTATCGTTCTGCACCAGCACCAGATTGGAGTAACGTCCCATCAGCTCGGCGCACAGCACATTGCGCACCAGATCTCCCATCTCGTTGGTGCACTGGAATGCAAAGTACACGATGCGGTCGCTCGGCTCCATCCAGACATCCAGCAGTCTGCCGCCAAGCAGGTGCTTGCGCATCAGCATGCAGAAAGAGGGCGGGGTCTCCGGATTCTCGAAGGTCTCCTGAGTCAGGCAGACACGCGCCGAGCCGCTGCGCGCCGACAGCAGCAGACTGTACGTCTCGGTGCGGGTGCGCAGGGTAATGACCAGCTCATCGCGGGTCGGTTCAAAAATTTTTGCGATCTTGGCGTCCGTCAGGGTCTGTTTCAGCTCCGCTGCGGTCAGCGCCAGAGTAGCGGCATCCAATGCCATTGGTCGTACCTCGTTCGTCTATCTCTATTATAAATAAGTATAAGGGTCGCGGTCCTCGCAGCTCACCAGCACCTCTACCTCCGGCAGAGCTGCGCGCAGCTTTTCTGCCACGGCTGCCATTGCCGGGAACTCAGTAGCGTAATGCCCCGCTGCGATCAGGGACAGCCCCAGCCGCTTGGCATCGCAGGCGTGGTGGTGGTTCGCCTCACCGGTCAGCAGACAATCCGCGCCCATCGCGAGCGCATCCTCGAACAGACTGCCGCCTGCACCGCTGATGACCGCCAGCCGCTCGACCCGCTTGCCGGTGTCCACCAGCTTGATCTGTACCGCCGGGTCTGTGCCCAGAGGCGCATTGCAATGCTGCGCCAGCACTTCCTGTGCCTTGCGCGCCAGTTCCGGCACCGAGATCGGCTCGATCGCGCCCACTCTGCCGCAGCCGCCCGCAAAGGATTCCGGTTCCTTCATGCCAAACAGTGCTGCCAGCACCTCATTGACACCGCCCTCGGCGGCGTCCAGATTGGTGTGCATGCAAATGGCGGAAATATCCTTCTGGACGAGCTGGAAGGGCAGATCCTGCACGCCCAGCTTTTTGAGCGGGCTGAAAATGACCGGGTGATGCGCCACGATGAGCTGGCAGTCCTTCGCCGCCGCTTCCGCGATGACCTCCGGGGTGATATCCAGCGTCACCAGCACCCGGCGTACCGTACCGCCGCAGTCCACCAGCAGACCGGGGTTGTCCCAGCCTTCCGCCAGTTCCAGCGGCGCAATGCCGCACATCGCTTCATAGATCTGTGCTACCGTTGTCATACGCTGCCCTCCTGCTCCTGCTGTAAAATGCAGTCGATCTCCTGCGCCAGCGCACTGCCGTCCGGCACGCCCAGGCGCATCCGCGGCAGCTTTGCCCGCTGCCACGCCGCGTAACCCTCGCCTTCGGGGTAGGTGCCGGTGTTGCCGAACAGGCACTCGGTAAAGGTCGGCTTGCGCACCTCGCCGGTGTATTCTGCCGCCATCACCGCATACCAGCGCCCTGCCGCCTGCACCGGGCGGTCTGCCGCCAGCGCAAAGCCGTGCTCCCACAGCCAGCGGCGCAGCTCACTGTGCCGGGTGGCAGGGATGAGGATGATGCGCGGCCCGCCCACCGTAAAGACCCACGGGGCTTTTTCAAGGATCTCCCAGCTCGTCTGCGCCGAAACACCCGCGAGCACGATGCTGCCCACCTCGTTCTCCTTCAGCACAGAAAGACCGTCGCCCAGCCGAAGCTCAGCGCGGTCTTCACAGTTCGCATTCTTCAAGGTCTGCGCCGCCTTTGCCAGCGGACCAGGGCGCAGATCCGCCCCGATGACCTTTGGATAGTTTCCGCTTGCCGCCAGCACAGCGGTCAGCTTGCCGTGGTCGCAGCCGATGTCCGCCACCGGCTGCCCCGGGCGCACCAGCTCCGCTGCTGCGGTCAGGCGGGCATCCAATGTGGGCAGCATCAGCCCTTGTTGGCTGCCAGATGTGCGTTCAGCTTCTCCAGCAGTTCGTCGCAGTCCACACCGTGCACGGCGCAAGCCTCTTCCAGCGTCTCACCACGGGAGGACGGGCAGCCCAGGCAGTGCATGCCGATCTCCAGAAAATACGGAGCGGTGCTCTGATCCATGTCCAGAATGTCACCGATGATGGTCTGACGGGTGACCTTCTTTGCCTTGGTCTCGTCCTTCTTCAGCATATTGAAAATATCAAACATTTTGTCTTATTCCTTTCTTTGCCTGCCGTCTGTGCAGGTTCTTTTATACTATACCCCAAAGCAGCACGCTTTTGCAAGTATCCGCCGGGAAAATCAGTGTTCGTGGTAATCTTTCTCCAGCGAGAAGCCGCGCCCGCTGACCTCGGTGACATGGCTGACGATCATAAAGCAGGCGGGGTCGATGGCGTGCGCCAGCTTTTCCAGCCGGGGCAGCTCACGGTTGGAGACCACGCTCAGCAGCACCTCGGTGTCCTCCCGGCTGTAACCGCCCGCGCCATGCAGCAACGTCACACCGCGATCCAATTGGGCAAAGATCTGGTTGCAGATCTCCTCGTTCTTCTCGCTGATGATCTTGACCTCGGTGCGGGTAGTACCCAGCATCAGCACCTTATCCAGCACGACCGTATAGATGATCGCCATCACAAGGCCGTACAGCGACTGCCGCACCGGGCTGAACGCCGCCTGCATTGCAAGGATCGTGACATCGAACGCCAGCATCGTGATCGAGACCGGCAGATGGAACCACTTTTGCAGCACCAGCGGCGGGATATCCATGCCGCCGGTCGATGCACCCGCGCGGATGGTGATGCCCAGCGATACACCGATGCCGATACCGGCAAAGACGGTGTTGAGCACAAGGTCATCCGTCAGGACGCGCCCTGCCAGCAGCCGCTCCCACAGGGCAAGGAACATGGGGCTGAGCACCGTGCTGGCGATGGTGTTCAGCGCAAAGCGGCTCCCCAGTACGATCCAGCCCAGCACCAGCATGGTCATGTTGATGACGAACAGCACCCCGGAGACCGGCAGCGCTGTCAGGCGGTTGACCGCCAGTGCGATACCGGTCGCACCGCCGGTGATCAGCCCGGAGGGCATCAGAAACATCTGAACAGTCAAGGCATAGAGCGCATTGCCCGCCACGATGGACAGCGCATTGAAGAGCATCTGCTTTTTATGTGAACCCTGGATCATACTACATTCCCCTTTTCCAGATCTATTTCCCTTTTATAATAACGAAAAAAGCCGCGTTTATCAAGTGTGCTGACAAACGCGGCTCATTTCAATCATTCAGTTCAGAGTGCCTGAGACTGCTGCACCGGCTCATCCTCTTCCAGCAGACGCAGACCTGCGGTGTCGGTGACCGGCAGCGAGAAGACGATCGCACCCGCCTTCTTCTCCGCACCGTCCATGATCGCTTTCATGATCTTGTTCTTCTGGCTCGTGCGGCTGACGATCAGCACGATCTCTTTTTCGTTGACCAGCTCCATGCCAAGGAACTGGGCAGCACCTTCCATACCGGTGCCCTTTGCGTGGAGGACGGTACCGCCGCCTGCACCCGCTGCACGGGCAGCATCCATGATCGAGCCGGTATAGCCCTGATTTGCGATCACGAGCAGCAGCTCATAGTTGGTATCCTTCAAGGTACTTTCCTCCTTTAATGTCAGGGGTTGGTGCTCGGTCAAGAACATCAGCGCGCGCTTGCCGCCAATGCTGCTCATCGGCACCGTGAATGCAATGCCGGTACCCGGCACATCGATGCGCAGTTTGCGGCGCAGATCCTTCTGGATCTTGTGCCAGGTATCCGCCGTCACCACTGCGAACAGAACGGCCTTTTCGCTTTTTTCCAAGCCCAGCGTCGAGAGGATCTCGCGCACGGCCGTACCGGAGCCGACGGTACGCAGGCTGACATTGACACCGTGGCTCTCATACAGCTGCAAAAAGTCCTTGGTGGTGGTGCGGTCGGTGATAGTGATCATCCAATACAACGTATTCACACGCAGTTCCCTCCTTACAGCTCAATGATCGCATCATCCGGCAGATCGGCAAAGGCAAAGCTGCCGGCCGCTGCGGGCTGGAGCTTGCGCGCCTTGCGGGTCTTGATCTGTGCGATCAGACCCATGAGCTGCACCGTGATGAGCGGGGTCATAGCGACCATCGCCACCACGCCGAATGCATCCGTGACGATGTTGCCGCCCACTGCCACACAGGCACCCTGTGCCAGCGGAAGCAGGAAGGTGGCAGTCATGGGGCCGGAAGCAACTCCACCCGCGTCAAATGCGATCGCGGTAAAGAGCTTAGGCACCACAAAGGAGATACTGATCGCGAACACATAGCCCGGGATCAGGAACCACAGAATAGAGATGCCGGTCAGCACACGGACCATCGCCAGACCGACCGAGAGGGACACGCCCATGGAAAGCGCGGTTCCCATCGCCTGTGCGGAGATGGCGCCGTCGGTGACCTCTTCGACCTGCTTGTTCAGCACATAGACCGCAGGCTCTGCCTTGACGATGAAGTAGCCGATCAGCATGCCGATGGGGATGAGCAGCCAGCGGAAGCTCTGCCCCGCCAGCACCTGACCCAGATAGTTACCGGCGGGCATAAAGCCGATGTTCGCGCCGGTCAAAAAGAGCACCAGGCCTACATAGGTATATGCCAGACCCACTGCGATACGCCCCAGTGTGCGGCGGTCGAGCTTGAGCGCCACGAGCTGGAACACGCCGAACATGACGATGATCGGCAGCAGCGAGACTGCGATCTCTTCCAGATAGGTAGGCAGACCTTCGTGGAAGAGCTGCCACAGCTCCACCGAGTCCCCGATGTCCGGGATGACCGGCGGGATATAGGTGCTTTCGGACGCATTGAACAGGATGCCCAGCGTCAGCACTGCCAGAATGGGGCCGACCGAGCACAGCGCGACCAGACCAAAGCTGTCGTCTGCGGCATGGCGGTCACCACGGATGGAGGCGACACCAACGCCCAGTGCCATGATGAACGGCACGGTCATGGGGCCGGTGGTCACGCCGCCGGAGTCAAACGCAACCGCAAGGAACTCCTTGGGGACGAACGCCGCCAGAATGAATACGATGCTGTAAAAAATGACCAGCATCTTGGGCAGCGAGATGCCAATGAGCATGCGCAGGAACGCAAACACGAGGAACAGGCCCACACCCGCCGCCACCGAGAAGATCAGGGTCTGGTTCGGGATGGAGGGCACCTGATTGGCAAGTACCTGCAGATCCGGCTCCGAAATGGTGATCAGAAAGCCCAGCAGGAAGCCGACCAGAAGGATGATGGGCAGCTTGCGCGTTTTGGTCAGCACTGCGCCCACACGTTCGCCCATCGGGGTCATGCTCATTTCCGCACCGAGGGTAAAGAACATGATGCCAACGACGATCATCGCAGCGCCCAGCAAAAAGCACAGCAGGATGCTGGGAGACACCGGCGCGATGGTAAAGCAGAGTACCAGAACGATCGCCACAATGGGCAGCACCGCCTGCAATGCTTCCATCAACTTTTCTTTGAGTTTCGGGAGAGATGCCTTGAGTATGTTGTCCACCGCCTTTCTTATTCTGCGCCGGTACGGCACAAAATAAATCAATAAAACTACATACCTAGTATACAATAGAAAATGCCACCCCGTCAACAAACGGAGTGGCAAATTTTTCTTAGCTTTGCAAAAACTTTACAGTTTATCTTTAAAATTCCTGTTTCGCCAGAACGTCCGAGGTCGGGGTGGTGAACTCCGGAATGTCTGCGTAAGGATCCGCCGCCGTCTCAGCGGGCAGGCTCTTCATGTAGGCATCCATCGTCTCTGCGACCTTCTTGGCAACAGCAACTGCCTCGACCACCGTGCGGGCACCCATCACGGCATCGCCGCCAGCAAACACGCCCTCGCGGGTGGTGCTGCCGTCCTCGCTGACGGTCAGCAGACCGCGCTGGTTGGTCTCGATGCCGGTGGTGGTCTTGACGAGGTTGCTCTCAGAGCCCTGGCTGACCGAGACGATCACGCCGGTGTGGCGGTAGAGCGTCTCGCTGCCTTCCACCTGCACGAAATTGCCTTCCTCGTTCTTGACGGTATCGCGGCAGATCAGACCCTCTTCGCGGATCTCGACCGGAGCCTTGCAGAAACGGAAGCCAACGCCCTCCAGCTTTGCATAGCTGACTTCGTACTCCGAAGCGCTGATGCAGCTCTCGTCGCGGCGGGCGTAGCAGGTCACATGGCGGGCACCGTTGCGGATGGCGGTGCGGGCGCAGTCCATTGCAGAGTTGCCCACGCCGATGACCGCGATATCGTCCCCCAGACGGAATGCCCCGGAGTTTGCCAGATAGTCGATGCCAAAGGCAACGTTGCCCAGCGTCTCGCCCTTGATGTGCATGGCGTTCGCCTTCCACAGACCAGCGCCGATGAACACGCTCTTGTAGCCGTCGCGGAACAGATCATCAATGGTGATGGTCTTGCCAATGGTGGTGTTGGGGCGCACCTTGATGCCCTTCAGCTCCAGATGACGATACTGGAAGTCATCCAGCACGCTGTCCGGCAGGCGGTAGTTGGGGATGCCGTAGCGCATCACGCCGCCGATCTTATCGCGCGCATCAAAGATGGTGATATCGTAGCCCCAGCGTGCCAGCAGCACAGCGATGGTCAGACCCGCAGGGCCTGCACCCACGACCGCAGCCTTCATGCCGTTCTTCGGCGCGGGACCGGCGGTCATCTTGTTGGCGTAGGTGGTGGAGATGTAGTCCTCGATGATGGAGAAGTGCACCGGGTCGTGGCTGGGCATCTTGTTGCGGATGCAGTGGCCCTCGCACTGCTTCTCGTGGTTGCAGACCAGAGAGCAAACGGTGGTCATGGGGTTATTCTCAAACAGCATCCGGCCTGCATCGTCCATCTTGTTCTCTTTGAGCAGACGGATGACCTCCGGGATGTTGGTGTGGATGGGGCAGCCCTGCTGGCACATCGGCTTCTTGCAGCCGAGGCAGCGGTTGGCTTCGTCCAGAACGTGAAGTGCCATGGAAAATCCTCCTTCGATCCTTACCCGGCAAAAGCGGGCGTATCGTTGTATCCAAGTTTGTACTACTTTAATAATACCTGAAAGCACTGCAGGTTACAATAGCAGAATTGCCGATTTTCACCCTAAAATTTTTGTCAATCCGTCAAAAAGATATTTTTTTGACGATAAATACCGCCCATCGGTTCCGGGTTTGCACGGCAGAGCGCCGCAAAATCGCTTGCCGCCGCCTGCGCCGCTGCCATTTGTGCGCAGCTCTCGTTCTCCCCGCGCAGGCGCGCCAGCGAATGCGAGACCGGCAGTGCCGCCGCTTCCAGTACCTTCAGCGCCGCGCGCCGCGCGCCCAGCAGATGCAGGTAGGGCGGCTGTGCCGGGACCTCCTGCACGGTATACCCCAGCGCCGCATCCATTGCCAGCCGCCGCAGCCGCGCACGCGGGTAACGCACGGTAGTCATCTCCTCCAAAAGCTGTTCCAGTGTCGTGCTCCGGCGCACTGCGTGTTCCAGCCGGTGCTCCAGCCCTTCGGAGACACCGCGCACCGCGGCAAATGCCCCCGGTCTTGCACAGGCAGCGCGCAGCAATGCCAGCTCACACCGCCCGGCGGCTGCAAAATCGGTATAGCGCCCCTCCGCTTCGGCTGCCCGGTACAGCTCCAGTGCCGCCGCCGGGACATACGGGGCGATCGCCTCTGCCCCGCCTTCTGCCCAGAGCTTGCGCAGAGCACTGGCGCTGGCAAAGCGGGTGTGGGCGCTGTCCTCCAGCGCCTGCCCGTGATCCGCCCCCTGCCGGGGCAGCGGCACCGGGGTCATGGACACGCCCAGCTCCAGGATCGCCTTGCAGTACTCCACCGCCAGATTGTTGTTGGGTTTGTCCAAAAGCTCCGCCAGCCCTGTTCCCGGGCAGAGCTGTGCCACTGCCGCCTGCCGTGCCGCCGCAAAGCTGCGCGCACCTGCCGCAAGCTGCATTTTGAGCGCTGCGCGGTACTCCTCCCCTGCCAGCAGCCGCGCCGCCTGCATCAGAAGCGCTGCATCCGGGGTCTCTGCCCCGAACACCAGTGCATCACACCCCGCCGCCGCAAGGATGCGCACCCCCGCGCGGGCAAAGGCCTCGGCCCCGGCGCAGGCACAGGGTGCGGGCAGTGCAAATACCAGATCCGCGCCGCAGCGCAGCGCCGCCTGCACCCGCACCGTTTCCGGCAGCAGCGGCACCGCGCCCCGCTGGGTCAGCGAACAGCTCATGGCAACAGCCACCCGCTGCGCACCCAGCCGTTTTGCCTGTGCAAGCTGCCATGCATGACCATTATGGAAGGGATCGTATTCGGCGATGATTCCGGCAAAGTTCATCCTCTGTCTCCTTTGGGCGCACATCCACGCACCCGGATTGTGAAATTTATATCGTGCTAAACAGGATTTTGCTCCATGTTTAGCAGAATTGTGGGCAGGATGTACAAAAACCTTGTACACAAGTTTTACCGCTTTGCCACGGTTGTGGCTTGAAAAGCGGTTTTCCCTATTATATAATAAATATGGTAATCTGTAAATTTCTGTCCGTAAGGGCAGATAAAAAAACATACAGGAGGCAACAACAGATGAAAGTTCTGGTTATTAACTGCGGTTCTTCTTCCCTGAAGTATCAGCTGATCGATATGGACGGCGAGAAGGTGCTGTGCAAGGGCCTGTGCGAGCGCATCGGCATGGAAAGCAGCATGATCACCCACAGCGCAAACGGCTATAAGGCAACCACCCCCGCGATCTTCCCCACCCACACCGAGGCATTCGCTGAGGTCGTCAAGAAGATGACCACCGGCGAGGGCAAGTGCATCGATGACGTTTCCGAGATCTCTGCCATCGGTCACCGCGTCGTGCACGGCGGCGAGAAGTTCAAGGCAAGCTGCCTGATCACCGACGAGGTCGTTCAGACCATCCGTGAGCTGAGCCCTCTGGCTCCTCTGCACAACCCCGCAGGCATCCTGGGCATCGAGGCTGCACGCAAGGTCTTTGGCGCAGATGTGCCGATGGTCGCAGTGTTCGACACCGCGTTCCACAGCACCATGCCCCCCAAGGCTTACATGTACGCGATCCCCTACGAGTACTATGAGAAGTACGGCGTCCGCCGCTACGGCTTCCACGGCACCAGCCACAAGTACGTTGCACACAAGGCTGCTGAGTATCTGGAGGAGCCCATTGAGCGCCTGAAGATCATCACCTGCCACCTGGGCAATGGTTCTTCCATCGCCGCAGTCGATCAGGGCCGTGTTGTGGACACCTCCATGGGCATGACCCCGCTGGCCGGCCTGATGATGGGCACCCGCTGCGGTGACCTGGACCCCTCTGTGGTCAACTACCTGAAGTACACTCTGGAGATCACCGGCCACCAGCTGGACGAGATCCTGAACAAGAAGTCCGGCCTGCTGGGCATCTCCGGCGTTTCCAGCGACAAGCGTGACGTCGAAGAGGCAGCTCTGAACGGCAACGAGCGCGCACAGCTGGCTTCCGACATGCTGAACTACCAGATCAAGAAGACCATCGGCAGCTACATCGCAGCAATGGGCGGCGTGGACGCCATCGTCTTCACCGGCGGCATCGGCGAGCACGACGATCTGGCTCGTGCAAAGGTCTGCCACCACATGGATTGGCTGGGCGTCCGCATCGACACCGACAAGAACAAGCATCCTCAGGGCGATATCTGCGAGATCACCGCCTGGGGCGCTAAGGTCCGCACGCTGGTCATCGCTACCGACGAGGAGCTGATGATCGCCCGCGACACCAAGGAAGTCATCGAGAAGTAATTCTTTCCCAAAGGGCTTTTGAGGAGCCGTGTTCCCGTTTTGGGGAGCACGGCTCCTTTTTGTCGGCGTTTTGCCAAAACAGCTCCACGCGGATTGTGGTATATCCACAAATAAAAGGTCGGGCAATCGTTTTTGAGTTGACAAAACCCGAAATTAACGGTACAATAGGGAAGTCCTCAGCCAGAGGATATTTTATCATTCAAGCCCCTGGTAAGCTTACTGATCAGCGCGATGGTCCCTAAAAACCAAAGGTATGGTTACAATCCTTCCGTGGGCAAGAACTAAACAAAGAGGAGATACTACTATGTTCGAAGACAAGACTTTAGTTTGCAAGGACTGCGGCAAGGAGTTTGTTTGGACTGCTGGTGAGCAGGAGTTCTACGCATCTCGCGGCTTCGAGAACCAGCCCCAGCGCTGCAAGCCCTGCCGTGACGCTCGTAAGAACGGCGTCCGTGGCGGCAACACCAGCAGCGAGCGTCAGATGTTCGACGCTACCTGCGCAGCTTGCGGCAAGGCTTGCAAGGTTCCCTTCCAGCCCCGTGAGGACCGTCCGGTCTACTGCTCCGACTGCTTCGCTCGCATGAAGCAGAACTAATTCAGCGCTGATTTTATTTTAAATTAGAACTGCCTGCCCCGCGTCCGCAAGGATGCGGGGCTTGTTTTTTGCACAGCAAAAAAGCTCCCCAAAGGGGAGCTTTTCGTTTTTGGCGATCACATCAGCGGTGCAATGATCTTGAGCACACGCCCCATTATCCGCAGCAGCAGCTTGCCCTGCCAGATGCTCTGCCGGGTCGGCTCAATGTGCCGGCAGTCCGCAAGGGTCTTTTGGAAATCCGCTTCCATCTCCCGGATACAGTCCACCCTGCGCATCCAGACCGCATTCTCGAAGTGATGGTACAGGCTGCGGTAGTCCAGATTGATGGTGCCCACCACTGCTTCCACGCCGTCCGCCACCACGACCTTGGCATGGACGAAGCCCGGCTTCCACTCGCTGATCTTCACCCCGGAGGACAGCAATGCCTTATAGTGGGTCTTTGCCAGCGCGTAGGCAGACTTTTTGTCCGGCACGCCCGGCAGGATCAGATGCACGTCCACGCCCCGCTCTGCGGCAAAGCGCAGCGCAGTTTCCAGCTCGCCGTCCAGAATGAGGTAGGGTGTCATGATATGCACATACTTCTGTGCCCGGTTGAGCAGGTCGATGTAGACCATCTCGCCCACCCGTTCGCCGTCCAGCGGGCAGTCGCCGTAAGGCACCACAAAGCCGCGCGCGTCCGGCATGGGCGGGATCTCCTGCGCCAGAAAATGATCAAATTCCGGCGGCTGCATCACGCTCCACATCTGCAAGAACAGCGCGGTCATCGAGCGCACGCCCTCGCCCTTGAGCATGATGGCAGAATCTTTCCATCGCCCGAACCGTTCGATCTCGTTGATGTACTCATCCGCCAGATTGACCCCGCCGGTAAAGCCGGTGTGCCCGTCGATGACTAAGATCTTGCGGTGATCCCGGTAGTTGTAGTGGGTCGAGACAAAAGGCGTTGCAGGCGAGAATACCCGGCAGCGGATGCCCAGCTCCTTCAGCCGTTCGGGGTAGTCCCGCGGGAGGGTGGTGAACTCACAGGTACCGTCGTACAGTACCCGCACATCCACCCCCTGTGCCGCCTTGCGCGCCAGCACTTCAAGGATCTTGCCCCACATCAGCCCTTCATCGATGATGAAATATTCCAGAAAGATATACTGCTGTGCGGTCTCCAGCTCCTGCAGCAGCGCAGCGAACTTCGCCTCGCCGCCGGGGAAATAGGTCACCTCTGTGTTCTCGTACACCGGGTAGCCGCCGCCTCTGCCGCGCAGGTAGTGCTCCAGCGAAGCTGCGCCGGGGCAGTCCTCCTGTAGGTGCCGGAGGCTCTCTTCGCTCTGCGGGAGCTTTTCCCGGATCTGGCCTTCCATCTCTTTGAGCCGTGCCGCCAGCAGCCGGTGCCCGAACTCCTTTTGGGTATAAAAGAACAGCGGCACGCCCAGCACCGGCATCACTGCCACGACCACCAGCCATGTAATGCGTACACTGTTGTTCATATCCAGATTGAGCAGGTAGAGCACCATCGCCGCCGTGACCAGCACGGTGCCGCCCAAGTAATGGGGCAGCAGTTCCCCGAACCAGCGCATCAGGCTGAACAGCGCTGCGATCTGCAAAAATAACAGCACCAGAACAATGCCCAAGCGGCTGAAAATGGCGTGCACCATGCCCTTCTGCCCTTTTTTGAGCAGACGCACCGTGCCGTCCTCCAGCACCTTGACCCGTTTTTTCATATTCTGATGCAGTTGTTCTTTTTTCATCCTGTTCCTCTTGTGTCTGTCAGTCGATCAGACCCAGATGGACAAAGGCAAGGTACAAGCCGCCCTTGTCCACATCGGCCGTCACGTAGTCCGCAGCAGCCTTGATCTCCTCACCGCCGCTGCCCATTGCAACACCATAGGCACACGCTTCAAACATGGGGATATCCACCTTGGCATCGCCAAAAGCAATGGTATCTTCCTTTTTTGCGCCAAGATGTGCCAGCAGTGTTTCCACTGCATGTGCCTTGGTGATGTTCTTCACGCCCATATCGCCAAAGAGCGCCGTTTCGCCCGCGCCGCCCCATGTGCCGTGCTGCATCTCGGGGAAGGCCGCCTGTGCATCCAGATAGTCCTGATAGCTGTGGAGCACGTAGCTGAGTTTATTCAGGTCATCGCGATACAGCTCACCGTCCCAGATCATACCGGGGAAGGCGTCCTGATAGTCGATATCCAGCCGTGCCTGCCGCCCCTTGCGGCGGCTGTACTCTGCCATGACCCGCACGGCAACGTCCTTGAAGGTGCGGCTGGCGAACAACCCGTTGTTGCTCTCCAGATAGAACTCCAGCCCGCGCGCGTCCAGCCAGTCCACGATGCGGCGGCACTGCTCTGCCGTGATCAGCTGGTGCATCACCACCACGCCGTCCGACTCCACATAGCTTCCGTTGCCGCCGATGTAGCCATCGATGCCGATATCCCAGATCTCCTGCTTGTTCTCCGCCTTGCTGCGCCCGCTGCACAGGCAGACCTTGTGCCCATTGGCACGCGCTTTGCGGATCGCGTCCACCGCCGAAGCGGGCAGGCGGTTCTCGTAGTCCACCAGTGTGCCGTCAATATCGATCAGTAAGATCCTGCTCATCATCCTACCCTCCTGTATGGAATGTTGTTGGTTCCAGTATCGCAGAAAGGTGCGGTTTGTGCTAGGAATGTTTCACCCATCCACTGCAAAAAAATCGTCATCTTCGCCGCAGGGTCACCGCATAGCCGCCCTGCATGGCGTGGCATTGCTCGGCAAGGGCTTTTTCCACCTTGCAAAGCCCGCGGTGCTGCCACGGGTCATTGAACCAGTAGTGCGCATCATCGTAGCCCACCAGCAGTACGCAGTGCTCGCCGTTCTTCCACGCAAAGTCGGTGCCGTCCGGCAAAAACCAATGCTCCTCCCCCTTCGGCTGCGGGTCAAAATCGAGCGTTGTCCAGAACACCACCGGCATCCCGGCATCAATGGAGCGGCACAGCTCTGCCGGAGTCTTGCCGCTTTCGTCCACCACAGCAAACTGCTCTGCCGCACCCGCGTGTTCCAGCGCGCTTTGCAGTGCCGACACGATGCAAGGTGCATAGCAGCCGCAGCCGGTGGCATCGTGCGGGTCACCGGGGTAGGTGGTGTGAGGGTCCGGCCCGACCCGCCTGCCTCCCTGTTCAGTATATGGCGCACAGGGCAGATCCCGCCGGATGAAGGTGTCCGGGTCGATGCAGATGCCCATCGTTTGCAGCAGCATCACCGCACTGACGCTCTCGCAGCCGTTGACCCAGCGTTCGGTCTGGTCGATGACGGGTGCCAAAACAAGTTTTTTCATAAAAAGTCTCCTGCAAACGCGTTGTGGTCTGTCAAAACAGCGCGATTTGTGGTACAATGTTGGGTAAGAGTGCGTCCTGCCCCAGTGCGGGCTTTTGCGGCGCCCCATGTATTGTTATTATAATCCATTTCGGCTGTTTTTTCCACCGGAAACAGCAGATTTCACACAGGAGGATCACTAAGGTATGAAAAATCTGATCATCGGTATCGCGGGCGGCTCCGGCAGCGGCAAGACCACCCTCGCACTGCGGCTCAAGGAGCGCTTTGGCGAGGACGAAGTCCGCCTGATCTCCCACGACAGCTACTACAAGCGCCATGATGAGCTGCCTTACTCGGAGCGCTGCAAGCTGAACTACGACCACCCGGATGCCTTTGACAACGATCTGCTGGTGTATCACCTCAAGGAGCTGCGCTCCGGTCACGACATCGACTGCCCCATCTACGATTACGCAGACCACAACCGCAGCAACGAAGTGCAGCACATCAAGCCCGCCCCGGTGCTGATCGTGGAGGGTATCCTGCCCTTTGCAGAGCCTGCGCTGTGCGCCCTGTTCGACTACAAGATCTTTGTGGACACCGATGCAGACGAGCGCATCCTGCGCCGCATCCTGCGGGATGTCAAGGAGCGCGGCCGCTCGCTGGACAGCGTCATTGAACAGTACCGCGACACGGTCAAGCCGATGCACGAAGCCTTTGTGGAGCCGAGCAAGCGCAACGCCGATATCATCGTGCCCTACGGCGGCGAGAACGACTCTGCCATCGAGATGCTGGTGCCCCACATCCGCAGCCTGATCGAAAAAGCAAATATGCTTTAAGCGCACCGCACATAAATTGTAAAAACAAACACCCTTGTTTGATAAAGACAAGCAAAAAGCCCGCAGTTTGACGACTGCGGGCTTTTTGTGCCAGTTGACTTTATGGAAAAGAAATAGTGAAGGCGGAACTTACTTTGCCTGGAGCAGCGCGTTGATGACTGCCTGCTTCAGAGCGTTGGAGGTGATGGTCGCACCAGACAGACCGTCCACTGCATTGATGGCGTCCTCGGTCTCCAGACCGATGAACTTTTCAGGCAGCTGCTCGGCAGCGGGCACGCCGATGCCCGGGGTCTCGTTCTGCTTGAGCACCTCGACGTTGCTGATCTTGCCGCCATCGACGGTGACGCGGACAACGATCTCGTCATCCATGCCCTGTGCCTTGCCGATGTACTGGTTTGCAGCGGTCTCGTACTCGACTTCCTCTGCGATCATGTCATCGATCTCGCCGGGCTGTGCGGGGGTGGACTCGATGGCATCCACAACGTAGTTGCCCAGAGCAGCCTTCTTCTCGGCAGCGTTCTTGCCAGCGATGCGGCCAAAGGTGATGCACTCGGCAATGTTGGTGCCGCCCTGATACATGCAGACGGTGATGCCGCCGCACTCACCTGCGGAGTACAGGTGGGGGATCGGCTCGCCGTGGGTGTCCAGGACCTCTGCCTTATAGTTGCGCTTGGGACCGCCCTGCGTGTTCAGCAGACCGGAGACCATGTACATCGCGTAGTACTTCTTGCCGTCGAATGCACGCATATACTGTGCTTCACGGTCGCACTTGAGATCCTCGCCGTTCTTGGCAAAGCTGTTGAAATGCTTGATGGTCTTTGCCAGACGGTCGGCGTCACAGCCGGTGCCCTCTGCCATTGCCTCGATGCTGTCGTATGCGGTGAACATTGCCAGCTGTGCCTCGGTCATCAGACCTGCAGCCTCGATCTCAGCCTTCTGGGTCTCGTCCACGATGTACCAGATCTTCTCGGGGAAGGTGGGGTTCTCCCAGATGCCGTTCTCGTACAGGTGACCATGGCGCACGATCTCGCTCTCGTTGACGAAACGCTCGCCATCGGTGCCGACCAGAATGGAAGCGCCCTTGTTCATCGCGTTCTGGGTCAGGGTCGCGACCATCTCGCAGGGCACACCCTCCTCGGTGGGGTAGGTCACGCTGCCCAGACCGAACAGACCCTCGTAGCAATCCATGTGCCACAGGTCTGCACCGATCTCCTGTGCCATCTTGATGCCGTCGCCGGTGTTGTACTGACCGCCGCGGGGTGCGTAGTTGATGACATTGAGGTAGTGCTGCACCATCTCCTTGTTGCACTCGAAACCGCCGGTGCACAGGCAGACGCCGTTGATGGCGCGGATGTTCATCTCCTTGCCATCGCGCTCAACGGTCACGCCGAGAACGGTCTTGCTCTCGGGGTCCTGGAGCAGTTTCTTCGCGGGAGAAGAATACCACACATCGATGCTGTCGTTGCGCTCCAGCACGTTCTGCTTCAGACCCTGATACAGGTAGCCGTCGCTGGCACCCGCATGGGTCGTCCACAGACCGATCTTCTCATGACCGGGCTTTTCCGGGTATTCGGGGCTCATCTCGCCGATGACCGGCAGACCGGTCCAGTCCATAAACTCGTCACGGTTGAAGCCGAACTCTTCTGCCAGAGTCTCTGCCATATTCGCAACACCCTCAGAGATGGTATCCACGATCTCCGGCTCGATGAAACGACCGCCTGCCAGTGCGTTGTAGTAGGTCTTGGTTGCTTCCACATCGCCGTTGCCGTATGCAAACAGCTGGCCGCAGACCTTGGTGTTGCCGCCAGCCTTAGCCTCGTCACACTTTTCGACGATGACGACCTTTGCGCCGTTGTCGGCTGCGGTCTTGGCTGCGACCATACCGGCTGCGCCCATGCCCAGAACGACAACGTCATACTCAGCATCCCAGCGGATGGTGTCGGCAAAGGTGATGTCCTTCTTCGGCTCCACAGCAGGAGTGGAGCTTGCAGCGGTGGAGGTGCTGGAGCTTGCGGCGGAGCAGCCTGCCAGCAGGCTTGCAGCACCCAGACCCAGCGCGCCCTTCACAAAGCTCTTACGAGAGATCTTTTCCATAATGCGTTCTCCTTGTTGGTTTTTCTTTCTTCTTTTCGTTTGTCAAATAACAAACCTATCATGAATCTTATTATAGTGGTAAAAACTTGCGTTTTCAAATCAATCTGCTTATACTATCCATTAGATAAAACTTATAGGAGGCCCTGCCATGACCAACCGCCAGCTCACCGGCTTTCTGACCATTGTGGAAAAAGAAAGCTTCACCGCTGCGGCAGATGCGCTGTACATCTCACAGTCTGCATTATCCCAGCAGATCCACCAACTGGAACACGAGATCGGCTTTACCCTGTTCGACCGCAGCAGCCGCAAGGTCCGCCTGACCGAAGCGGGGCGCAGCTTTCACCAGACCGCGCTCAAGATGCAGGCGCTGTTCGTGCAGGGCATTGCGGAGGGGCAGCAATTGCAGCAGATGCACCAGCAGAAGCGCCAGAGCTTTTGCATCGGCTGCCTGAACGACCAGTTTCTCCAGATCTGGACGGAGCTGACCCGCATTGCAAAGCCTATCAGCCGCAGATATGCACTGCGCCCTGTCCGCTACGAAAGCAAGGAAGCGCTCTATGCCGCCCTGCTTCGGGGCGAGGCACATCTTGCCGCACTGTTTGAGAACGAGGATCTGGAACGCTTTGGTCTGGATTTCCTGCCATTTGCCCGCGTACCGGAGCTTTGCCTGTTCACCTCATACAACACGGAGGATTCGGCCGCCATCGAGTTTTCGAAACCCTGCCTTCAACTGGAAGATCTGGACGAATATCTTCTCGCCTTCCACAACCACCCCGGAAACAGCTTTTATGAGGATCGACTGCGCCGGTATCTGCATCTGGATATCTCCCCCAACAAGTACATCGACCCCAAAGATTTTTTCACCTATACCTCCTCCTACAAAAAGGTCATCCTGCTTGTGCCCGCCACCCAGTACAGCGGGCACGCGCTGGCACTGCCTTTGGACTGGGAGGGCGGTGCGACCTTAGGATTTGTCACCGCGCCCCACACTGACCCCAAAGTGCTGGAATACGCCCGCTACATCAAGGAGCACTTACAGCCCATCCCGAATTACTGGGAGCCGATCCGGGACTGACTTTTTGCCGCATCAAAAAAGACCGCTGCACGCGTGCAGCGGTCTTTTGCTTTTTAATGGATGGATGTGCGCACAAGGGCACGCATCAG